>DAHXOQ010000078.1 GCA_027364815.1 Acidobacteriaceae bacterium
AACCGTTGACGAGATAAATGTCGAGCCAGCCATCATTGTCATAATCGAGCAGTGCGACGCCCGAGCCATCGGTCTCCAGAATATATTTTTTCGCCGCCGTTCCCATCACGTGCTGCCACTTCGCCAGACCAGAAGCGATGCTGATGTCCTTGAAGATGAAGGGGCCGGAATCGACAAAGCCGCCTGCCGTAATGGGGCGCTTCTCGGCATCGTAGACGGGAGCAAACTCACCGGCCGTGGCATTGCCACCAATCACGGCTGGCACTGACTTCTGCACAACTGTGGTTGTCTTCTGTTGCTGGGTCTGTGGTTTGGATGGCGCAGTGCTCGGTTGCGCCGGTAAAAAGAGCGTACCCAATAAGAAGAGCAGAAAAACTCCGCAATGTGCGGCGATTCCACGCGAATTTTCTACGAATCTCTTCACAATTCAACAGTTTATCTGAGCGCTCAACTCAGCCGCTATCGAATAGACACAGCCGCCAGAGCTTTCGCACAATCGACCGTCAAAATACGCGAAAATCTTTCTTGCACAGCTTACCCTGAGCGAGTAATGTCTTTATCAGCGCGTTTCGCTCAATTCCCTGCTCACTTACCACTTAAAAGGATGAATTCAAATGACCCAGACGGTTTCAGCTCCGGTCAATCGACTCCTCTCCCTAGACATCCTGCGCGGAATCACCCTCGCCTTCATGATCATGGTGAACAATAACGGCGGCATTTCAGATGGCGCTGGCGGCACAACCAGCTGGTGGTTCATGAATCACGCCGAGTGGATTGGTTTGACACCCACTGACCTGGTTTTCCCCACTTTTCTCTTCGTCATTGGTGTCTCGGTTGTTTTCGCTTTTGAGTCGCGGCTGGCCAAAGGCGCAACCCGCAGCGAACTTGTCAAACACACGCTGAGCCGGACGGTCATACTTATTTTGTTTGGCATCATCGTCAACAACTTTCCATTCTTTTCTTATGAACACGGCGAGTTCCACTCCGGCTTTCCGCATATGCGCTTCTTCGGCGTCTTGCAGCGGCTGGCGGTCGGTTATTGCTTCGTTGCGCTCTTCTATCTCTGGGACAAGCGTGTTTCAACAAAGTTGATTGCGGCGGCTGTTTGCCTGCTTGGTTACTGGGGAATCATAGCGCTGGTGCCGACTCCGGGACATGGCGTGCAATTTCTGAATCCTGATTTCAACATCGTCAATTGGGTCGATCAACAATTGATGCCGGGCCATCTCTATGAAGATTGGACAACGCACAATTTGCGTGACCCGGAAGGTTTTCTGAGCACATTGCCATCTCTTGCCACCGCGCTCTTTGGTTTGATCACTGGAATCTTTCTGCGCTCTGGTCGAACGATTCAGCAGAAGGCAGGCGGCCTGGCTATCGGCGCGATGGCTTTCCTGGTGAGCGGGTATGCCTGGTCGATCTGGTTCCCGCTGAGCAAGAAGATGTGGACCAGCTCTTATACGCTCGTTGCTGCAGGTTACTCGCTTGCGGCGTTCGCGCTGATTTACTTTGTTGTAGAGATTCTCAACTGGCGCAAGGTGTGGAGCTGGCCGTGGCTCGTCTTTGGATCGAATGCGATTGTGGCGTACATGTTCAGTGAATTATTTCCAGGCGTCGTTGATCTGCTGCCGCACGCGAGTTGGCGCGGCAAGCCCATCACACTGCTCGGCTGGCTGAATCAGTACTACTACACGATTGTTCCTGACCCGGGCTGGGCGGCGTTTACGTACTGCATGACGATTCTTGCGATCTGCTTTATCCCGGTGGTGATTTTGTACAAGAAGAAGATATTTGTGAAGATCTAACACGGCAGCAAATATAAATTGGGGCGAGTTGATGAGCTCGCCCTGATTTTTCTGCGCACGAATAATATGATGTGAATTTATTCGGGCAACTTCGTCACTGGAATTCTCAACGCTGTGTTGAAGCGCGGAAACATTTCAAAGGCCGCAGCGACCATGGTGAGTTCGATAATCTCTGTCGAATTAAAATGTGCGCTCACCGCGGCAAAGGCGGCATCGTCGATCGCATGCCCGGATTGATGGAGCAGATCCGCATAACGGAACCCTGCCTTTTCGCGCTCCGTAAAGAGGCCGTGCTCAAATGAATTCACGCTCGCAATTTGTTCCGCTGTTGCGCCCTTTTGCAATGCCGAGTATCGATGCGCGCTCACGCAATACTCGCAATCATTGAGTGAAGCTACGCGTGTCGAAATCAGCTCTTTGTACCAGCCCTTCAGCGCGCCGTCGCTCAGCAGCGGCTTGAGAAAGGCGGCTACCCCCTGCGGCAATCCCGGCACATTTGAGAGCGCCTTGAACATATTTGGAACCACGCCGCGTTCTACCAGCAGCTTGTCATAAAGTGGCTGCGTATCCGCTGACGCACCTTCGCGCTCCAGCAGCGGCACCCGCGCATTCAATAGATCAGTACTCATCGTAAAATCCTCCCAATGAATTCAATCAAAGTCTACCGGAATTCGCTTCCCGATAGAGTCACCGTATGGAAGTGGCTCTCGGCAGCCTGAGCGCGACAACTGGCCCAGCCTCTTCGCAGCCAGGCAAATGCACTCCAAAGCTTCATTCGGGTTCGTTAAGAACTCTAGCCGCACCCATTTCACCTTAGTCCAATTCTCTATATAGCTGATATTAGATAAGTTAAATACTGACAAAAAACTCCTTGACATTTGTTACTCTAAATACTAGAGTACTCTATGTAAGTACAAGAGAGGAGCACAAATGACTGACATCAACGAAAACATAGAACTCAACGACCGGCTCTCCCTGATCGAATCCATGATCTCCGAAGGCCGGCGCACAACCGAGAGCTGGGGATGGACCTTCCTCCTTTGGGGAGTCGCTTACTTCGTCGCTATCGGCTGGTCCGCTGTGGGCTCCAGCCAAATCGCCTGGCCGGTCACCATGATTGCGGCTTTCCTCGTGACCTGGATTTTCGCTGCGCTCAAAAAGAGCCGCCAGCCCTCCACCACTATTGGCCGCGCGATGAGCGCCATCTGGATCTCGATGGGCATCTCGATGTTCACGCTGCTGCTCTCGTTTGGCATGACGGGCCGTTACAATTTCAACATTTTTGTCGCCATCATCGGCGCCATGCTCGGCTGCAGCAACGCAACTTCCAGCATCATTCTCAAGTGGAAACAGCAATTTGGCTGCGCCATTGTCTGGTGGCTCTCGGTCATCGCTGCCTGCTTCGGCACTGAGCAGCAAGCCTTGATCGCTTTCCTCACGGCCATTTTCATTTGCCAGATTGTCTTCGGCATCTATGCCATGATGGCCGATGCTAGGAGGCAGAGGCGCTATGCGCAAGGTGGCTCCCATGCCTGAGCTGCCGGAACTGAATCCTGTGATCCACGGGAAGTTGCGGCTGGCACTGCTCTCCTTGCTCGCGAGCGTGGAGGAGGCGGAGTTTACCTGGCTGCGCACCAAGACCGGCTCAACCGACGGCAACCTCGGCGCACAACTTCTCAAACTAGAAGAGGCGGGCTACGTCGCAGTCGAAAAGAAATTCGTGCAACGCAAACCGCAAACTCTCTACCGCATGACTGAAGACGGCCGCGCTGCATTGAGCGAATACGTGCAAGCACTCAAACAATTGTTAGGCGGAGCTATTGAAGGCTGAGGCAATTTGTGTGCAAACTTCTGCTGCACTCACAACGCCTTCATCGCGTAATAAAAATCAAAAATTCGCTTGCTACTGGCCCGCGCAGTGATCACAATATTCTGCATGGTCGAATCTTCCCCTAACCCATCCACGCACGTCGCAGACTCATTAACTTACTCAACCCGCATTTTGCTTTATGCGGGCCTCATTACCATTCCCTGGTCGCTGACATGGACTACCCTCGCCGCTCTTTTTGCACCCAACTACAATTGGATAGCTCAACAGCAGAGTGTCATGAGCCTGCAACCCGGTATTACACATATTCTCTTCAACATTTCAGCGATCGGCGTCGGTGTTGCATTCCTATGTTTCGCCATCGGGCTCTGGATTGAATCCGGCCGCCGCATAGCATTCGGCGCCATCTGCTGGCTTCTCTTTGGCCTCTCTATGATTTCAAATGGAATTTGGTCGATGGGCAGCCCGATGCATGGAGCATATGGCATAGGCTTTGTCACTTTCATCGCGCCTGCGTTATGTTTGGTTGAAGTGCGCCGCTTTAGGAACAGCAAGCTTTTGTATTGGGTAACAATTATTGCCAGCTTCGCAGGTATTTTTTATTTCTGGTTGATTGTCTTTGGGCTCGATCCGATTCAATATCAGGGCATCACCCAACGCTTTTTTGGGACGATTAACGCTCTCTGGCCTACCGTCTTTGCCTACCTGATTTTGAAACAGAAAACCTCAACCTTGAATGATTAATTACCAATGCCAGATGAAAGTTGTCCCCGAACGCGCTCCATCGTTGCCATATAAAACGCCAGGTTGTGTACGGAGTTCAGCATTCCACCGAGCGGCTCTGAGGTCTTCATCAAGTGCCTCAGGTACGCTCGGGTGTAACGCTGACAAACCATGCAACTGCAATTCGGATCAATCGGATTCTGATCCTCGGCGTACTGCAGATTTTTAATATTCATCCGGCCTTCGCTCGTGAAGAGCAGGCCATGGCGCGCGGCGCGCGTGGGAATCACGCAGTCCATCATGTCTACGCCCATCTTTGCGTAGGCTTCAATCTCCTCCGGAAAACCAACGCCCATCACGTAGCGCGGCTTGTCGGCCGGCAACAAGGGCAACACTTCGGCAATCATTTCTACAGTGAGATGTCGCGGCTCGCCCACACTGAGTCCGCCAATCGCATAGCCGTCAAAATCCATTTCCACCAATCTCTTCGCGCTCTCTTTGCGCAGGTCGGTGTACATTCCGCCTTGCACAATGCCAAAGAGATTTTGTTTGCGCCCAAGCTCACTAGCCCACACGACTTGATTCTGGTGAGCCCGGAAATAATCCAGCGAGCGCCGCGCCCACGCAAGCGTCAAGCGCAGACTCTCTTCAGCGCGTTTGCGTTCTGCGGGATACTCCGTGCACTCATCAAAGGCCATCGCAATATCGGCGCCGAGCGCAATCTGCACATCCATCGAATGCTCAGGTGTAAAAAAATGCTTGCTGCCATCGAGATGCGAGCGGAATTCAACGCCATCCTCCGTCACTTTGCGCAGGGCACTCAAACTGAAAACCTGGAAGCCGCCCGAATCCGTCAGCATTGCACGCGGCCAACTGATGAACTTATGCAATCCACCGAGGCGCTGAATCAAATCATGCCCCGGGCGCAAGTAAAGATGGTAGGTATTGCCTAAAATAATCTCCGCGCCCAGCGACTCGAGCACGTCTTGTGGAACAGCTTTGACCGTGCCCTGCGTTCCCACAGGCATAAAGACAGGGGTTTGCACGGTGCGATGCGCAAGCGAAAGCTCAGCGCGACGACCACCGGCTGCACTCGTGTTCAGGATTTTAAAGTTGAGGCTCACTTCTTTATTCTATAGAGCAGAATTGCCTCTATCGTGAGCCTTCACGTTAACGATTCTGCGGGAAGCCCAAATCCACTTTGCTCGTGGTCGGATCAGGCCAGCGGCTGGTCACCACTTTGCTGCGCGTGTAGAACTGAATTCCATCCGGCCCGTACATATGCAGATCGCCAAAGAGTGAAGATTTCCACCCGCCAAAGCTGTAATAAGAAACCGGCACGGGAATCGGCACATTCACGCCAACCATCCCCACCTCCACATCAAACTGAAACTGACGCGCCGCGCCTCCATCACGCGTGAAAATCGCCGTGCCATTTCCGTACGCATTTTCATTGATGATTTTGAGCCCCTCGGCATAGCTCTTCACGCGCACTACGCTGAGCACGGGCCCAAAAATCTCCGCATCATAGCAACGCGTTCCCGGCTTCACATGATCAACGAGTGAAGCGCCGAGGAAAAATCCATTCTCTTTTGTCGCAGCATCTTTGCGACCATCCACAACAACCTTGGCGCCGTCCTCAACCGCCGCATCCAAAAATCCCGCCACGCGATCACGATGTTCGCGCGTAATCAGCGGCCCCATTCCGGTCGACGCGTCGAAACCCGAACCAACTTTAATCGCCGCAATGCGTTTTTCAATAGCCGCAATCAGCGGATCGGCAACCGCGCCCACGGCCAGCACCACGGAGATCGCCATGCAACGCTCGCCCGCCGCGCCATAGGCCGCAGAAACCGCTGCATCGGCTGCCGCATCGAGCTCGGCATCCGGCAACACGAGCATGTGATTTTTTGCGCCACCCAACGCCTGAACGCGCTTGCCATGCTTCGTTCCCGTCTCGTAAAAATGCCGTGCCACGGGCGTTGAACCGACAAAGCTCAGCGCCTTCACATCAGGATGTTCCAGCAGCCGCGTCACCGCAACCTTGTCTCCCATCACCACATTGAGCACACCCGCCGGCAGCCCCGCCTCCGCAAACAACTCCGCGATAAAGAGCGAAGACGAAGGAACTTTTCCAGACGGCTTCAGCACAAAACAATTCCCGCAGGCAATCGCATTCGAAAGCCTCCACAGCGGCACCATCGCCGGAAAATTGAAGGGGGTGACACCGGCGACGACTCCGAGCGGCTGACGAATCTGGTAAACATCGACGCCGCGGCTTGCGCCTTCGCTGAATCCACCCTTGAGCAGATTCGGAACGCCACAGGCAAACTCCACGTTCTCGAGTCCGCGCGCAACTTCGCCCATCGCGTCGGGAAGCGTCTTTCCATTTTCCGTTGTCAGAATGCGCGCCAGCTTTTCGCGCCGCTCATCAAGCAGTGCGCGTACTTTGAAGAGAATCTCCGCGCGTCGCGCGAGAGGCGTCTGCCGCCACTCCGGAAAGGCAGCCTTTGCGGCAGCCACTGCTTCATCCACGACGGCCACTGTTGCAAATGGAACATGCGAAATCACCTCGCCAGTCGCGGGATTCCACACATCGCCACCCGTTGTCGCAGGCCGCTCCACCGCACGCCCACCAATCCAGTGAGAAATCGCTTTTGTTTCTGTCGCTGTCGCCATGGTGACCTCCGAATTACAGTTCTCAGTTTTCAAGTATCCATGCCATCGTTTTTTCTGCCAGCCGGAAAAACGCTTTCACTGCCAAAATCAAATCTTCCTCACGCGTGTCTTCAATATGATTGTGACTGATTCCGCCCAATGATTGCACAAACATCATCGTCGTCGGAATCCCCAACCGCGCCACTTCTGCCGCATCATGCAACGGCCCTGAAGGCAAGCGATGCACATGACGCGCAACCTCCCGAATCGCCTCTTCGCAAAACTCAATCAACTTCGGATGAAACGAGATCGGCTCAATGCTCCAGATTCGCGACCAGTTCACCGAGCATCCCTCTTCAGTCGCAAATTTGTAGCTCGCGGTCAATGCCTCGTTAAACATCTGCGTCAGAACATCCGCGTCCAGGTCGCGTTGATCGAGCGTCGCCTCAACGCGTCCCACCACCGCCGTCACAATCCCCGGGAAAGTTTTTAAGCTCCCCATCGTGCAAACCGCGTCTGGATGCTTCATCGCAATCGGCCGGATCTCGAGTGCCAACTTGGCCGCTGCAGCCAACGCGTCATGACGTTGAGTCATCGGCGTCGATCCCGAATGCGCCTCCTGCCCGAAGAAAGTAATCGTATGCCGCTCGACGCCCTTTGTACCGAGCACCGCACCCAGTGGTAAACCTAAGCTTTCCAGCACCGGCCCCTGCTCAATGTGCAGCTCCAAATACGCTGCTGCATTCTCGCGTTCCACTGCCGCATTCCCAATCGCTTCAATGGCAATTCCGTTTTCGCGCAGAGCTGCTTCAAGCGTCACGCCCTCGCGATCAGTCCGCACACGATCAGCCGCAACGCTCTCTGTCCCTGCAAAGGCCGACGAGCCAAACAAGCTGCGGCCAAATCGCGCGCCCTCTTCATCGGCCCAATCCACCACGCGAATCGTCACTGGCGGCGGCCCATTCAGCGCAAAATGCTTGAGCACCGCAAACCCCGCCATCACACCCAGCGCGCCATCGAGCCATCCACCGTTGGGAACTGAGTCCAAGTGGCTGCCCAAAATCAAAACTTTCTCCGACTCACCTTTCAGCGTCACCCAATTATTACCCGCCGCATCGCGATGATGCTCCACTCCGGGCAGTCCATCCACCTGCGTCAAAAACCAACTCCGCGCCTTGCGCCAGGTCGCCGTCCACGCCACGCGCTGCGCACCCTGCTCGTCTTCAGTCAGCGCGCGCAACTCACGCAGCAAATCAATCGCAACCTGCGCGTCAAACTCGCCCGCAATTATTTTCTCTACGCTCATCGCATCCTCAACTAACGCGTACCGCGCTTCAAGAATCTTCCCCGTTGCGGGTCGCCCACAAACTCGCCATCGCGCACTTGAACCTTACCGCGCACTGTTACCACGGATGCGCGGCCCTCAACAGGCCAGCCTTCAAATCCGTTGTAATTATTATTCGTGTGCTGAGTCTTCACGCTCAGCGTTCCCTTCCACTTCGGATCAAAAATCACCAGGTCGGCATCGCTCCCCGCTGCAATCAAGCCCTTCCGCGGATACAAACCGAACAACCGCGCCGCCTTTGTGCTCATCGCGTCCACAACGCGGGGAATGTCCACGCGCCCCGTGCAGACTCCATGCGTCCACATCAACTGCACGCGCTCTTCAAGGCCGGGCAGGCCATTCGGAATCTCGGTAAACTTCTGTGCACCCAGCTCTTTCTGTTCCAAATCAAACGGGCAATGGTCGGTGCCGACCGTGTCGATCGTTCCCGCACTCAACGCGGCCCACAAGTCGTCGTGATTGCGCTTGTTACGCAGTGGCGGCGACATGATGTACTTCATCCCATCCACGCCGGGCTGCTCAGCCAGAGTTTTATCCAGCAGAAAATGCGGCAAGACTGACTCTACGGAAATTTTTACTCCGCGCATCTTCGCGCGACGCGCAGCATCGAGCGCTGGCTTGCAACTCAGGTGCACAACGTAGCCTTCTGCGCCTGTCGTCTCAAGGAACGTTGCAAAGCGCGTCGTCCCCTCAGCTTCAACCGTCTCGGGCCGGCTGGGCTCGTGCCACTCTGCGCCGGTCTTGCCCTCTGCGAGCAACTTCGCCTGTAAGCGGCTCACCAGCTCTGCATTCTCACAGTGAGCCGTCGTAATCACGCCCAGCTCTTTCGCCAGAGCCAGCGTCTGGTAGAGCTCGCCATCTTCCACGCCAAAGAAATTTTTATACGAAAGAAAAATCTTGAACGAGGTCGTTCCATCTGCGACAATCTCTCGCAACTGCGCCTCGGTCTCAGCCACAAACTTTGTCACCGCCATGTGGAAGGCATAATCGCACGCGCTCGTTCCTTCGGCTTTTTGCTTCCACAGTTTGTACCCCGCAAGCGCATCATCATTGCGCGAAGGGCAACACATTTCAATGAAGGTAGTAGTCCCACCAATCAGCGCAGCTTTACTGGCTGTTGCGTGCGTATCTTTCGCAAAGGTTGCCATGAAGGGCAGATAAATATGAACATGCGGATCGATAAATCCTGGGAAAATCAGCTTATCCGTCGCATCAATGACTTCACTTCCGGCGGGAACTTCCAGATTTTTCCCGATTCGCGTAATCGTCTCGTCTTCAACGTAAATATCGGCAAAGTACCGCGCCTCCGCCGTTACAATTTCGCCATTTTTGATCAGCAATGCCATAGCTCACTCACTTTTGAAGAGCAGTGCCCAAATTTCCGGGCTGATAGCGATTTAGATTATCATGCCCGCATGAAGATACGCCGCTGCTTTGTAATCTCAATTTCTTTGATCTGTGCCGGATTACTCTCCTCCGCCAGCGCATTGCATACGCAAACACTCTCGGATTCAAATGCAGCAGTTGCAACATTCAAGAGCAACTTCGACAGTACTCTCGCACATCATGGTGTTGTTGGCGGCGCATACGCAATCACCGTTGAGTCTCACAACAGCAAGAAAGAGATCAGCAATATCGCTATTTCCAGTGGTGAAGCCAACAACATCACGCATCAATCCATCGACGCCGACACCAGCTATAACTGGGCCTCCATCACCAAGACCATGACCGCAATCGCCATCCTGCAACTGCGCGATCGCGGCAAGCTTTCCCTCGACGACCCGGCTGTCCGTTACATTCCCGAACTCCGCGAAGTCCACGATGCTTACGGCCCCATCGACGCCATCACCATTCGCGAACTGCTCACTCACCGCGCCGGATTGCGCAACCCCACTTGGCCGTGGGATTGCGATCAAGCCAATCATTGCGAGTGGGAGCCTTTTGAGCCGACTCGCTGGGCGCAAGTTGCCGCAATGCTGCCTTACACGCACATCGAATTTGCACCCGGCACGCGCTGGTCATATTCAAATCTCGGTTACGTTTTCCTCGGGCAAATCATCGAGCGGCTAACTGGCGACGACTTTGAAGTCTACATCACGAAGAACATTCTCATGCCGCTTGAAATGCACGCAACCTATTTTGATCGTGCGCCGTATTACCTCGCCTCGCACGTCTCCGCCAGTTACATCCGCCACGGCGACAAGCTTGAAGCACAGCCCTTCGACTACGACACTGGAATCACTACCTCGAACAGCG
>DAHXOQ010000079.1:0-669 GCA_027364815.1 Acidobacteriaceae bacterium
CATAAAGGCTTAGCTGGACTGCGATTGGAGTTCCATGCTTGGTTGCTGGTTTGAATTTGTATTGCTTTACTGCGTTGATAGCACTGTCATCTAAATCCTGCCTCACCGACTTCAGTATATGAACATTCTGAGGATTGCCCTGCGCATCAACAATTAATCCCACTAGTACTGTGCCGCTCAAGTGATCTCGTTTCGCCGCATCGGATGAGAGCGCTTCAACTGAGTGTATAACCTCGGGCTTCTTTATTGCGTACAGTGAAGGTGGTGCCTGCATGTTACCGGGCGCTTCTGCCGGCTTCGACGCATCTTGGCCATATGTCGCCGCTGAAACAATTAGACAAGCAGCGATTGTCAAAATCATCTTCATCGCATCCTCCAAGTCGCTCACAACTTATCACGCCAACCCTAACTCCCTCACCAGAAACGCATAATCAAATGCAATCTCTTTCAAGTAGTCATACCTTCCGCTCGCCCCACCATGCCCAGCCTCCATATTCGTTACCAGCAGCAGCCGATTTGCGTCTTTTTTCAGTGTCCTGAGCTTGGCTACATACTTTGCCGGCTCCCAGTACATGACCTGGCTATCGTTCAAAGCAGTCTTCACGAGCATCGTGGGATACGGCTTGGCCTCTACATTCGTATACGGGCAATAGCTCTTCATGTAGAAAT
>DAHXOQ010000079.1:679-10432 GCA_027364815.1 Acidobacteriaceae bacterium
GCTAGCCCCACCGTGCCCGGCATCCATGTTCACATGCAGCAGCAGCGGAGCCTCATTTGTCTTCAGCGTCCGCAGCTTCGCGACGTACTTCGCAGGCTCCCAATACATAACCTGCGAATCATTCAGGCTCGTCTTCACCAGCATTGCCGGATAGCTTCCCTCCTTCAAATTGTCATACGGCGAATAACTCAACATATAACTGAAATATTTTTCTTCGTTCGGATTTCCCCACTCCTCATACTCCGGTACCGTCAACGGTAAACTCGCATCGAGCATCGTGTTCATCACATCCACAAACGGCACATGCGAAAGCACCGCGCGATACAAATCCGGCCGCATATTCACCACTGCGCCCATCAGCAATCCGCCCGCCGACCCGCCCTCAATCGCCACGCGTTCCTTATCTCCAAACCCCTCGGCAATCAAATGCTCTGTGACGGCTATAAAGTCCGTAAACGTATTCCGCTTCACCAGCATCTTCCCCGCATCATGCCACGGCGTACCCAAATCTCCTCCGCCCCTGATATGCGCATACGCCATCACTACGCCACGGTCGAGCAAACTCAGTCTATTTGAACTGAATCCCACCGGCAGCGAGTACCCGTACGACCCATACCCATAGACATATAGCGGATTCTCGCCGCGCTTGAAACAATCCTTGCGATAGACAATCGAAACCGGCACCTGCGTACCATCAGCCGCGGTCGCATGCAAACGCTCGCTCGTATAAAGCGTACGATTAAACCCGCCCGGCACCTCCTGCTCCTTGAGCAGCGTACTTTCGCCCGTTGCCACATCGTACTCAAATACCGAGTTCGGCGAGACCAGCGATTGATATGCATAACGAAAACGCGTTGCATCAAAGATCCGGTTGATATACGGATACGCGTTGTAAGCCGGCTCAGGAAAAGCTATCTCCGCACTCTGCGTCGCCTTATCTCCTTCACCCGTAAACTTCCAAATTCGCAACTTCGGCAATCCATCCTCGCGCTCACAAGCTACAAAAAATTCCTTGAAGACGCCAACATCTTCAAGCATCACATCTGCACGATGAGCAATCACCTCGCGCCACTCACTCTCTCGCGTATCGCCAACCGGCGCAGTCACCAGACGAAAATTTCTCCCCCGGTCATTCGTCCTGATCCACCACACCCCGTTGCGATGATCCACCGAATACTCATGTTCATCGCGCCGCTCGGCAATCACGGCAAACTCGCCCGTCGGATCATCCGCTTCCAGCACCCGAGATTCACTCGTTGTATGACTTCCTGATTCAACAACAATGAACTTTCCATCCCGCGTACGTCCCGCACCCAAATTAAATCGCTCGTCATCATCCTGGTAAACCAACACATCCGCACTATGCGCCGTGCCCAATAAATGCCTCCAAAGTTGATACTGCCGCTTCTGCTCACCATCCTCAACCGTATAAAAAAGCCTCCGGTTATCCGCAGCCCACACCACCGAACCAACGCGCTCAACTTCGCCAGCCAGAGTCTCGCCCGTCTCCAGATCTTTAATCCTGAGCGTGTACTGCCTGAACCCCGTCAAATCCGTCGTGTACGCCAGCCATCGGCCATCATCCGTAATATCCGTGTCGCCAAAGGCAAAAAACGCATTCCCCACGGCCAACAAATTTCCGTCCAGAATCACGCTCGCTGTAACTCCCGCACTCGGAGCAATCTCCCCTTCCTGCGCAGGTATCCTGCAATACGTCGCATACTGCTTGCCCTCCTCCGTCCGCGTCACATACCACCACGCACCATCGCGATACGGAACCGAAACATCCGTCTGCTTCATATGGCTGAGCATCTCGGCATAAAACGTCTCTCTCAATTCAGCCAGCGGCGCCATCTCCGCCTCGGCATACTCATTCTCCGCATTCAGGTAAGCCGTCACCTCGGGACTCTCCTTCTCGCGCAGCCAGGCGTAATCATCGCGGAGAGTAAAACCGTGCACTTCGGTTGTCTTTGGTTCTTTGCGGGCAATCGGCGGGGTCAAATTCATGGTCATAGTCATTACTTCCAGTGTAAGTCCACACAGGCAGGCGTAAAAACACATGCAACCCTCCTTTTCTACTGCGACATGGGGAATCAACTCTGCCAGCACCCATTTGCCGTGATAACGAGTAAACTGAGTATGTGAATGAGCCGCAACAATCCGAATTGCAGCCTGAACCTGCTCCCTCTAATCCAGATCTGCCAACTCAGGAGCAAGCCGCGCCGCGTCCACACGGTGCGTTGCGATTTGTCGTAGCCGCGTTGATTCTCCGCGGCGATGAAGTGCTCATTTGCCAGAGACGCCCCGATCAGCCTATGGCTCTCCAATGGGAATTCCCAGGCGGAAAAATCGAGCAAGGAGAAGGCCCTGAAGTCGCTCTCGCCCGCGAACTGACTGAGGAACTCGGAATCACTGCAACCATCGGCCCGCGCGTCACACGCATCCGCCACAATTATCGCCACGGCGGCGCCGTCGATTTGCAGTTCTACACTGTCCGCGAGTACACCGGAGAAATCGTCAACCACATCTTCAACGAACTGCGTTGGGCCAAACTCGCCGACCTGCCCAGCTACGACTTCCTCCCCGCCGATCGTGGGTTGGTGCGCGACCTGGCAGCCGGAAAGCTGTTGTAAGTTACATATTATTTCTGTCTCCCGGCAACTTTGCCGTTGACAGTTTCATGCCAACCATCCGCCGCATCAATGTCCCGGAATCATTCCCCACAGCATCACCATCGTCATGCCTATGACGAGAATGCTCGTTCCCCAGGCAATAATGTTCCACAAAACAGAGTTTTTATGCTCGCCCATCAGGTCACGGCGATTGATCAACAGCAGCATGAGAATAATTACAACCGGCAGCAAGACACCATTTAAAACCTGTGAAAGAATCGCCACGTTGATCAACTGCGAATCCGGCAACAGCAGAACTGTAAGAGCGCCTCCGGCTATCAGCAAAGTGTATAGCCAATAAAAAAACGGCGCTTCTTTGAAGCTCTTGTCCACACCGGACTCAACTCCAAGTCCTTCGCAAACCGTGTACGCCGTTGAAAGCGGCAGAATTGATGCGGCAAACAAAGACGCATTGAAGAGCCCGAATGCAAAAAGAACGAAAGCGTAATCTCCTGCCAGTGGCCGCATCGCTTCGGCTGCGTCCGCCGCTACCTGAATCGCGCCCAGCCCATGAACATAAAGTGTGGCCGCGCATGCAACCACAATGAACCACGCAACTACATCTGTAAAAATGCTTCCAATAATAACGTCAAGCCGCGACGCCGCATAATCCTTGACGCGAATCCCTTTCTCCACAATCGAAGACTGAAGATAAAACTGCATCCACGGCGCAATGGTTGTGCCCACCACTCCAATCGCCATGTACATGTAAGCCTTGTCGCTCCACACGCTTTTCGCTGGCAACTGTATAGTTTGATGCAGTGCCTCGCTCCAATTTGGCTGCGAGAGTACACCGGCAAATATGTACGCGATATAAACTAGCGAAGCAACTAGAAATATCTTTTCTGTGCTCTTGTAATCGCCGCGACTCACCAGCGCCCATACCAGCGCGGCACAAAGTGGAACCGATATGAACTTCGAAACATGGAAGAGGTGCAGGGAGCCGGCAATGCCAATAAACTCCGTCACTACATTCGTGTAATTCACCACTACCAGCAGAACCATCAATATAAATGTGAGCCGCAACCCGAACTCTTCACGAATAAGGTCGCTTAATCCCTTGCCAGTCACGACGCCCATGCGGGCGCACATCTCCTGCACCACGATCAGCGCAATCGTGATCGGGATCATCGTCCACAACAGCGTGTAACCGTACTGCGCGCCTGCCTGCGAGTAAGTGAGAATGCCGCCCGAGTCATTGTCCACATTAGCGGTAATAAATCCGGGGCCGAGCACGGCCATGAACAAAAGTATCCGGATTCGCCAGCGTTTCCACATGCTCGTCAGGTCCTAAGGGTTGGTCATAATTCTCTGCCTTTCTGACCATAACAGGCGAGGCTTGGGCCTCGAAACCCTGGCCACGAGTCAGTCAAAAGAAAAGCAGCAGAAAATTGACAAATTATATATACCTTGGTACATTTGTACTTTGATACAGGAGGGAATATGTCACAGTCACAGAAAAACCGCGAACCCGTCATCGTAGAACGTGTTCAGACCGGAGTACGCATGGAAAAACGCATGCTCAAAGTCCTCAAAGCCATCGCTGAGCAAAAAGAAATGACCCTCGGCGATCTTCTCGAAGGAATTGTTCTCCACGCATTTGAGGGCAAGCAACTTCCCTTCTCGCCTCAAACTATTAAGGACATTGAGCAGTTCAAAACACTCTACGGAATGACGCTCAAGGCCTCAGATAGCCACAACCTCAAGGAACGCAAAAAGTAAGTTGTTGCAGCCCGATTGCTGATGGCCCATTGCGGCGCGCTAAACTGAGGAGCATGTATTCACTCGACTACTATCAGGAGATACCATGTCCCTCTCTGATCTCAATGAACAAATACCAGCGCGCCGTAAACTGATCGGCTCACTCGTTTCCGCCGCCGCCCTCGCCGGACTCGGTGCCTCTGCAACTCCAGCCGGCGCAGCGCCTCCAGAAGAAAAATTACCCGCAGAACACGAGGAGATTTTCGCCACAGCCCGCCTGCGCAGTTACAAAAACCGCCGTTCCTCAAGCTGGGATCGCACTGGCGGCAATGACGATTTTGTTCACGTCGCTGCGGGCCAGTCCGTCACGCTACTCGACGAACCAAATCCCGGCGTCATCACACACATCTGGTTCACCATTAACTCCAGTGACGATTACCACCTCAAGAATCTCGTTCTGCGTGCCTGGTGGGATGGCGAGAGCACGCCCTCCATTGAAGTGCCCATCGGCGATTTCTTCGGCCTCGGTCTGGGCGAATATTTCACTTATCAGTCATCGCTTCTGACCGTCGCCTCCGTCAAAGCCCTCAATGCATATTTCAAAATGCCATTCCACACAGCGCGCGTTACGCTGACCAATGAAGGCACCATTCCGACTGACAATCTCTATTACGCATTTGATTACATCACGCTGCCTTCACTGCCCGATGGTCTCGGCCGCTTCCACGCGCAGTATCGTCAGGCCGCGCCATGCAATGGCGCCAGCAACGATTGGCTCACCAATGGCGACGCCAACGCACTCAAGAACCTCGACGGCAAATTGAATTACATTTACATGGAAGCCGCTGGCAAGGGCCACTTCATCGGTGTCACACACTCAGTTCTGCAAAACCAGGACGGCTGGTACGGCGAAGGCGATGACATGTTTTTCATCGATGGCGACACATTGCCTACTATCAACGGAACCGGCAGCGAAGATTACTTCAACGGCGCTTGGGGATTCGAAGGCAGACCTTACGCTTACCCCAACAGCGGCGCACCATATATTGTCGACCCGGAGCGCATTGGCGGTCGTTACGCACTCTATCGCTGGCACAACGAAAGTCCCATTGCCTTTGAAAATTCCTTGCGCGTCACCTGCGAACACGGTCACGCCAACTCTCGCTCTGACAACTACTACACAACCGCTTACTGGTACCAGACAGAGCCGCACGCGCCCTTCCCCACTCTACCCAGGCCGCAAGAGCGCATCCCGCACATTTATCAGGTAGGCAAGGCAGGCGTGCTCAAACTACCCACCGAATAGCACTCAAAATTAAAGACAAAAAGCGGCCTGGAATCCATCAGGAATCCAGACCGCTTTTACTTTCTGCGTCCACAAACTATTTTGTATAAACTCGCACATAATCAACCAGCATCGTCGACGGAAACGGTGTGCTCGAGTTCGGCGAGCCTGGCCAATCTCCACCTACAGCCAAATTAATGATGATGAAATTACTCTGCCCCGCATCAAACGGCCAAACAGCGCCAGGCAAACCGCTGATGCTCGACGTGCTGTATGTGGCATATGGCGAACTGGCATCATCAATGTAGTAGTCCACACTTCCCGGGCTCCAAATCATCCCGTACGTGTGCCACTGAGCTGCACTCTGGCCTGCCGGAAAATAAAACGTTGTCCCCAGGTTGCCACCTGTAAATCCGGTTCCATGAATCGATCCCGCATTCCAATCCGGTGTAGCGGCCGCATCAATGCGTTCCAACACATCTTGCTCTCCGCATGCCGGCCAATTCACTGTCGCAATATTGTTGCCCAGCAACCAGAATGCCGGCCAAAATCCCTGCGCCTCAGGCACCTGTGCCCTCACTTCAACCCGGCCATACTGCAAACTGAACAACCCTTCCGTCTTCAAGCGCGCTGAAGTATACACCCCTGCTGATGGTTGCTCCGCCACAATATTCAAATACCCGTTCGTATCCACAAACGCATTGGGATTCGCCGTGCTGCAGGGCGAAGTATTCGATCCCCATGCACAATAGTTTTCCAGTTCATGATTTCCAAAACCACTGTTGCCCGTATCGTAAGTCCAGATTGCTGGATTAGGCTCGGCAATCGCTCCCGTAGAGTTGTTGAACTCATCAGACCAAACCAGAGTCCCTGAAGCAATATTCGGCGTAATGCTTTGGCTCGCAACTGTACTCTGCGTGTCGTTCGGAGACGTAGCAATCGCTTTAACCGTCAGATTGGATGCCACTAAAAATGGTGCTTGATAGACCTGTGAACTTGTCGTCGGTGTCGTTCCATCAACCGTATAAAAGATCGTTGAAGAGTTTGAACTATCATTGATGCTTACTATCGACGCTCCATTCTGCACGCCATTCGCTGTTGTATTCACTGTGATCACTGGTGTTGCCGCTTGTGTTGGCCCAGTACCGCCGCCGCTTGTTCCACCACCACTGCATGCAATTAATGTTGCCGATAAGAAAAATAAAATCATTACCGCGGCTAATCTCTGCACCACTCTTGATTGATTCACGTTGATAGGCCCCTCCCGGGCCACGCACCATCGACTCAAGTATTCATCTAAACAGAAACGGCCGCAGTTGAAAACTGCGGCCGTCACATTGCATCGTTAATTTGTTTAAGCTTAGCTGGTCTTGTACTGCCGTGGGGCAAAGAGTTCTTTCAAAGCTGCAGTTGAAAGTATGGATTCTTCTTCCTCGACGCCTTCAACCTTGCTGAGCAGAATCTTCACCACGTCGGTAACGCCGTAACTGCTGCGCCCCAACGAAAGGAACTGGCCAACGGTCTTCAATTCATCGCCTGCCGTCAAAAGAATCGGCTCAACGCTCATATCCTTGCGCACCTGCGCATTGCCGATATTCGCCAGCAAACCATTGCAAAGGCACTTGCGTCCAACCGTCTCTTCGATCTTGCCGCCCTTATTCAAATAGTTTTGCTCTGGCTCAGCCGAACAGCGGTAACCAACATTGCCATTCTCAAGTGCGTAAGGCTCCCTCAGATATCCAAGATCGCAGACACGTTTGCGCGCCGCATATACCTCAGGCTCTGAGTTAGTCCCCTTCAGCTGCACTACCTTGAATGGAAATCCAGTCGGCGAGGCCAGCGGATCTGTGTACACTTTGCCGCCTCCATTACGCACGTCTGAGAGCACGGACTGGCGCACGTCCTTCTTCAGCCCCGACTCTCGAGCCAGTGCAAAGGCCGTACCCACCTGCACGCCCGCCGCTCCAGCTGCAATAGCTTCAGCCACCTTCGCCGGCGTTCCGTAACCGCCCGCCATCCAGAAAGGCACACCCAGTTCGCGTAGTGCAGCAATGTCCACAACATCTCGGTCGCCATAAATCGGCTCGCCCGTATCCGTGAGCAGCAACTTGCCACGCGGTGGCGCATTATGACCGCCGGCAATCGGCGTCTCAATCACTAATCCATCCACGCGCCCATTCGCCCTGCGCAACATCGTCGTCGCCAGCGTATTCGAAGAAACAATCGCCAGAAATCTTGGCCTGCGCAACTGCGGCAACGCACCCTCGGCATATTCCGCCGGGTCAAAGCGCATCATTGTGTCCATCTCCGGCGTTGCGCCCGTTACTGCAAGCTTGTACTCAGCAGGTCTTTGTGCAGCCAGCGCATCCAGCACTCCCGGAATATGCAGCGGAATCCCCGCGCCCATCAACACATAGCCCACACCAGCCAGCATCGCGCCATAGATCGACGGCAGATGCGGCAACTGAACCTTCTCCAGGAAATTGATCCCCACCGGATTATCGTGACCCTCGCGTGCCAGAAACACCTCAACGAAGTTGCTCACAATGCAAAGTTCCACCATCTTGCGCGAGTGGCGCATCTGGTGCATCGGTGTCGTTGGATAAGGCTCGTTATCGGCTTTGCCGCCGGGAATAAAATATTCGTTCCAGATGCGTTTGGCCATCGTCTGGAAGGGAAACGCGTCCAAACCGCGCTTCATATCCCCGCCCTCATCACCATCTGCAAGACGACGCACAAAGAGCGAATCGATAGCGGTACCTGAAACTACACCAAGCTGACCGACTTTCGAAACAGCCTGCGCAAGACGCCAATTCGATACTCCGACGCCCATCCCACCCTGGATGATTTTTGGAAAATAAACCATGTATACATTGTTTCATATTTAGGGCAAATATCCTGAATTATCTTGAACTTCGGTTTCATCCTGGCATAAAGAGTACCCACATAATTAAACCTATCTGACACTCTGGTCGTGATTTATGAATAAAGTGAGCATTATTGAATAGTTTTTAGACTTTTTCCCTCAAATAGCTGATCACATGGTCTGCCTGCACCGCGCCCACCATCCGCCCCTGCGCGTCCACCACTGGCAACGTCTGCAGGTTGTACTTGTCAAAAGTCTCGGCCAAATCATTCTGATTCATCTCCCACGGGCAACTCAGCACCCGCGCCTCACTCAACACATCCAGCCGCGTCTCGGGCATTGCCAGCACCAAGCGCGGCATGGAGACAGCCCCCGTCAGCACACGTTTTTCGTCGAGTAGGTAAATGTGCGTAATTACCTCCACATCACCGTCGTATTCTCGCAGCGCCTTCACCGCATCGGCTACAGTCGCCTTGTTGTTCACGGCCACAAAATCCGTCGTCATCGCGCCTGCTGCAGATTTCTCGTCAAACTCTAGAAGCTCCTCAACCTCCTGCCGCTCCTCGGGTTCCATCTCCTCGAGAATCGCCTCAGTGCGCTCATCCGAAAGCTCAGCCAGCAAATCCGCCGCCGCACCAGGGTCCATCTCCTCAACAATATCGGCGATCTTCTCTTCGTCCAGCGACTCCAAAAGCTCCTTCTGAAGCTTCGGCTCAACTTCTTCAAGCGTCTCCGCCGCTACCTCCTCATCGAGCGATATAAATATCGCCTCACGTTCTGCCGGAGCCAGATCCTCCAAAATATCCGCCAGATCTCCAGGGTGCATTTCGCCCAAACGATCGTGGCTGATGCGCAGCTTCACGCGACGCGCCGGATCCACTTCGATGACATCCACAAACTCCCAGGGTATCCCGTTCCCTTTCATGCGTCGCGTGATCCCATCCAGCGTCGTGCGTGGCAGTATCCCATTGAATATGCGCCGAATCGCCCCACGCAGCCCCACTTCAACTTCGGCCACACGCAGCAAATGCACCGAACCCTGTCCCATCCACTCCAGCTCAACATCATTCACGCGCACCACCTTGCGTCCGTGAATATCAATAATCTGCCGGTCAATCAAATCCTGTTGCAGATAGAGGAACGTCGCCTTCTCGCTGAGTTCAGTCAACGCATCCGGCGAGCGCAATTCGAGCGTCCCAGCCGGCGTCTCCAT
The DNA here is from genome assembly GCA_027364815.1 of Acidobacteriaceae bacterium. GTDB lineage: Bacteria > Acidobacteriota > Terriglobia > Terriglobales > Acidobacteriaceae > CAIMNN01. The sequence continues at coordinate 10,417 of DAHXOQ010000079.1, forward strand.
TACCTCTTCTGCCGAC
>DAHXOQ010000007.1:0-8166 GCA_027364815.1 Acidobacteriaceae bacterium
GCTCAACAAGCGCCTCCTCTTCTGGGGTGATATCGGCGGCGACGATCCCAAAGCAGTCGCCAATATTTCCAAGGACATGATCGCCGTTCCGTGGAATTACTGGAACACCTCCGGCTTCGACAAAATGATTGAGCCCTTCAAGCAGCAGGGAATTGAGACCTGGGTCGCATCCGGCGCAAACAATTGGAGCGAAGTCTACCCCAACAACAACACCGCCTTTGGAAATATTCAAGGCTTCATCCGCGATGGTCAGCGACTCGGCTCAACCGGCTCGCTCGTCACCGTTTGGAATGATGATGGCGAGGGCCTCTTTCAGCAGGATTGGTACGGCGTTCTCTTCGGCGCAGTCGCGGCATGGCAACCCGGTGAGAGCAGCATCCCCGCATGGCAGGCCGCTTTCGGCCATCTCTTCCACGGCGACAGCTCTGGCCGCATCGACAAAGCGCAAAAGGAAATCATGTCGATTTACGACCTTCTCAAAGAAGCAAAAATCGAGCAGAATTCCGATTCGCTCTTCTGGTCTGATCCCTTCACTCCGCGTGGTCACGAGCTTCAATCGAAACTCTCACCCATCGCCTACCAGATGCGCATCCACGCCGAGAACGCAATCGTACTCGTGGCTCAGGCCAGGGAAGCGAACCCCGGACTCCTCGAGCAGCAAGCACTTCAAGCTCTCGACCTCGGCGCGCGCCGCTTCGACCTCATCGGCCAGAAGGCCGAGTACTTCGATGAAACCTCTTCGCTCTACAGCCAGATTCGCGCCACCGGGCACGACAAAACGATGCAGGATGAAAATGAGAACAAGGCGCAGAGCATTTCCAGCGTCAATGGAAAAATGCAGGATATTCGCGACGCCTACTCCTACATTCGCGATGAGTACCGCCAGGTCTGGCTCTCGGAAAACACAGCCTACTGGCTCGGCAACGTGATGGTTCGTTACGACATCGCCATTGAAGCCTGGCAAAAGAGAGGACAGCAATTTGAAGAGGTTTTTGAGCAAGCTGCGAGCGGCAATGATCTTCCTGCCCCGGAGACGCTGGGAATGCTCACCGCTGTAGCAGATTCAAACGTGACAACCACGCCTAAAGCAAAATGAAGGCTGCGCTCTATTTAGGTTCAGTAATCGCCGCAATCTGTTTGAAACGCTCGTCGTCGCGCAACGGCGCAAATGCCGGATCATTCGGCACAAAGACCAGCCATCCCTGGTGCGTCTGGTAAGCGCGTTCCAGAAAATCAAGCGCGCCCGGATAGTCGCCCGTGAAGGCATAATCGCGTGGAATACTGAAATCCGTCATGTCGTTGCGCAACGTGCTCATTCTCAGCGCTGCGTAGTATCCGCCTATTTTATATGCGTTTTGTATTTTGATCTGCTCTTCCGGCTCTGAGACGGCGTGAATAATCCATGAGTATTGTTGCCACGCAAGGTCATTTTCACCCATCATCGAGTACGCCAGCCACAGCTTGCTATGTGCAATCAGATAATCCGGATTCTCGCTCAGTACCTGCTGGTATTGATTGACGGCTTGCTGATAATGCCCTTCGTAGTAGTTCAACCAACCCAGGTTCGTGCGTATGATGAATGATCTCGGGTCGTTATCAAGCGCCATCTTCATCTGTTTCTCTGCTTCGCTGAAGTGGCTCTCCGTCATCAGAAGCATTCCATACGAGTAGTGCGCATCTACATTCGTGGGTGAGAGAGCAAGTGCCTTGTGAAACTCGGCCTCGGCCTGCTTCATATTCCACTGATAATTCCAATACGAGACTCCCAGCGCCACGTGAGCCTCAACCTGCGTCGGGTCCAGCGAAAGCGCCTGTTGAGCCGACGCCCAACCCAGGCTGCGAGCTGTCTCTGCGTCCATCCAACCATACTGCCCCATCAGGTTATATGTATTGGCCAGCAGTGCATACGCGTCGGCATACTTCGGGTCAATTGCCACGGCCGTGCTCAGGCTTTGAATGGCTTGCTCAAATCCACTCTTCGAGCGCAGCGAAAGATAATAAATTCCCTTCAGGTAAGCGTCATGCGCCTCGAACTTATCCGGCATATAATCCACCTGCGTCAAAGTGGGAACCCGCAACGACAACGCATGTGCCACCGAATTCGCCACACTCGATTCAAACTCAAATTTGTCGCTGAGATCGCTGTCGTAAACATTCGTCCATAGCCGCGATTGATCTTCCACGTGTATCAGCTGCACCACCAATCGAATCTTGTTTCCATCCTGTTGCAGGCTGCCTTCAATCACGTAATCGACCTTCAGCTCTTGTCCTATTTGTTCGAGCGGCTTGTTGGTGTTTGCATACTTCCTTGCTGAGCCCGGCGCAATCACGCGCAGTTGCTGCTCCCCAACTTTCCCCAGCCGCACTATGAGCTCTTCAGTGATGCCCGTGCACAGATACTCTCTCGATGCGTCGCCGGTCATATTTTGTATCGGCAACACCGCAATTGAAATGTGTCTGTGCGTCGCTAACGATTTTGTAAAAAACATGCCCGCTGCTACCAGCAGCGCCAGCGTGAACGCTGCAGTTGCCATCCCTTGCCAGCGCAACCAGAAACTGCCTCTGCTCAGTTGAGATTGATTTGCTTGGGTCGCCACGGGCTCTTTCAAAGTGAAGCTCTCCACCTTGCCAATGAACCGGTACCCTCGCCCTCGTATCGTCTCAATATATTGAGACGTCTCTGAGTCATCGCCCAGCGTCTCTCTCAGTTTCCGGATCGCCGTATTGAGGCCATCCTCAAAATCAACAAATGTCTCATCCGCCCAAAGCCGCTTCTGCAACTCCCCCCGTGTCACCGTCTCACCCGCCCGCTCCAACAGGGCAATCAGCAGGCTCCGTGGCTTTTCCTGCAGGTGAATCCGCCGGCCATTTTTACTCAAATCTCCTGACCGGAGGTTGAGCTCAAAAACGTCGAAGCGGTAACCCGTTATAGGTGGTGCGGGCTTCATCCAAATCAGTCCAGAATTGTCCAATTTTAGGGAGTGAGTGCGGCCAATACCGCCATGTGCGATTCACTCTAACATTACAGAAACCTGTACAGCAACCGAAATAATTTACTAAATTCATGAATTTTATAGCCTTATCTGTACAGGTTTTGCTCGGAAACATTTCGGAATCAGTCCATTGACTCGTCCCACATCCATCGCTAAATTCCGCATTGTGACGTAGAGGTCCCAACTCACAAGACGTCAATTCCACTCAAACGCACAAGGAGTAGTGATGGCAGATTTGGCTTTCAGCACACTGAACGGATATCCATCCCACAACGTAAACAGCGTCTCAGCAGTTGACACAGGCGGCAGCTCTTGGGAAACTGGAAACAGACACCAACAACCGGAATGGAGAATCACAATGCGAGATGCTGCTCCCCACGGTACCTACAAAGTGCAGGCCCTCGACCGCGCATTTGCCGTCCTCGATCTACTCGGCGAAAGCCCGACCCCCCTTGGCCTGGCACAGGTTGCTTCCTCCCTCCAGCTCCACAAAAGCACCGCGCATCGCTTCCTCATGGTTCTTGAGCGTCACCACATGGTCGAACGCACCGTCAACGGTAAATTCCGTCTCGGCCTGCGCCTCTTTGAATTCGGCAACCGCGCCATCGAGCAATACGATCTCCGCGAGCGTGCCCAACCCCACCTCCGCCGCCTCGTTGCAGAAACCGAAGAAACCGCGCACCTCTGCATACTCGAGCAGGGCCACGTGATCTACATCGACAAAATCGAACCCGCCCGTTCCGTCCGCATGATCACCCGCGTCGGCGCCAGCAACCCAATCTACTGCACCTCCGTCGGCAAGGCGATGCTCGCTTTCCTTCCCGAAGAGCGTGCCGAAGAAATCATTCGCAAAACAAAATTTGAGCGTTTCACCCAGCGCACCATCTCTACACTCGACGCTCTGCGTACTGAGATCGAGAAGACCCGCCGTCGCGGCTACGCTGTGGCCGACGAGGAGTTGGAAGAGGGCCGGCGCTGCATCGCCGTTCCCATCCTCGACGCGCAACGCAATCCCGTCGCCGCCGTCAGCGTCAGCGGGCCCAGCTTCCGCGTCACTGCGGCCAAGATCCCCGCCATCGCCACCCATCTTCTCCATTGCGTGCGCAACGTCAGCGTCGACAGGGGATTTGTCACACCCGCCCGTCTGCGTCGCACCGCTCTCTCCGCCTGATCTGCATCCATCTGCTCCGGTGAATTTCATTCAACAATTTCGCCGGAGCTTCCACTCCCGCCGAATGTACACAAGCCACAAATCTTTGTTATAGTAAAAGAGTTGTTAACGCAGCACTGGGGACGTAGCTCAGTTGGTTAGAGCGCTGCCCTGTCACGGCAGAGGTCGCGGGTTCGAGCCCCGTCGTCCCCGCCATTCATTCCAAAATTTAGGAGTGTATGGCATGTGGCAATCAGCGTACTAAAAGTACAAAGAAGAAAATCCCCATTCTCGTTGTCCAGAAAATACATGTTTTCTAAGTAAAGAAAAGGCTCCCAATCGACGGGGGTCTTTACTGCTTTTGGACTGGCAATAACCTGCCTTTCCAGGATACTGAAGGTCGTCGAGTGTGGCACGGGTCCACTTTCGACGCGTGACGATACCAGTGACTCAATGTGCAGCCTTCGATGAAGTCCAACCTGAGGTGCACCGATCAATAATCAGATGGATAAATTGCCTTGTTCGCCACCACTGATACCGTCAATGCGTATGAATGTGACCAAAGTCGTAGGAGGCGCCAATGGTGACGCCGTTGGGGTTGAGAGCGTGATAATTAAAGAAGTGTGTCCAAAATTGGTATTCGTAGTCGCCACGCACCCAGACATTATGCCATGCACGATACTCCACACCGCCCCCCGGTGCCCAAACCGTCCGAGTGTCATGAGAATAAGTAGGGCTCATCCGTTGAAAATCTATGCTGCCTAGTCCGGCTATAAACTTCCCGTAAGGATGGATGTTGCGGTAGTGGCGCCAAGTGTAGATCACACCCGCCTCGAGAGTGTCCTGACGTAGATTCTTCGGTGTACTACTGCTGCGAAAATAGTTGAGATCGCGGGCTTCGACTTCGATACCGAATCCTTTTAGATACGACGGTCCCTTGTTGAAGTTCCAATCGGCCCACAACGTGGCGCCACTTAGCCGGCCGTTCCAATCTGTGTAAAAATTGGAATAGCCGATGCCGATCACGAGCGGCACTTGCCCTTCATGGGCACTCGGAACCACCTGGGCTGAAGCGGGAAGAGTTACAGCCAGGATAAGCATCGCAAGAATGAATTTTCCGTACATTTGAAAACCCCTTTCAAGTGTTGACGACCACCCGGAGATGAGTCCTTGGTGGAAGTAAACTCCGAAACGAAAATACGGTAAGGCTGAAATGCGCCAGCTCTTTTTGTGCCGCCGCATCACCTGCGTCGCAATCGCTTCCACTATCCCGAGACAGATATGAAACTGGTACTTCTGACCATCTACACAACTCTGCCTACCCTGACCGTCACTGCGCTCTAAAAGTCCCGCAGACGGGTCGAGTTGCTCTTTAAATGGATCAAAAGCATATCCGCATCAAGCAATTTTTTTTTCGCAACAAGCCTGAACGCAGTGAGGATTCAAATCTAATGCATGGTTGTCATATTCCTACTGATTGCTATCGTCCGAAGTAACAGAAACTTGATGCTTCACTCTACACTTGACTGCAGGTTCTGTCGGTTTCAAACTACGAGAATACGGAGATTGCATCTACCCTTCAGCATTTTCCCGCAGAACTGAACAGCCAGCTTTGGGCATACCGAATATATTGGATACCTTGCCGTACAGGATGTGCTGGTTGTCACATACAGTCTTTTGATGCCTTGCAATAATTTGTCAGTCATTAGAAACAATTAGTTTCCCGCGCGCTAGAGCACTCTTATCGCCGTGTTACAGGCGAGCTTAGGCAAGAGTGTTTCCGGCGCAGATAGTTGCACGGTGGGTTTTGGCTAGCCCTAATGACAGTTGTATGGTCTGCCGATGATTGAATGAGAGGCTTAGCAAAGGGTTATTTTGCTAAGTCAGTTTGGCAGAGCCATGTGCATTTTTGCCCAGAAATCTGCAAGTATTCCACTTTCATTTTTTAAAAACTTCTGCGGCATTGCGCGCTGCTGTTTGTGCAATGTGCCTGTTAATCCAGAAGTTTTGGGCGAGCTTGCACGTGAAAATTCAAGCATTCGGTGATCAGGTCCTCGTGAACCCGGCAATCATGCGTGTTTCGTGTGATCGCAGTTGGTACGCGGTTTACACAATTCCGCAACACGAAAAGTCGGTTCTGAAGCAACTTGACATGCGGGAGATTGAGGCTTATCTCCCTACATATGAAACCGTCCGCGTCTGGAAGAACCGGCAACGGGTGAAGCTCGTCCTGCCGCTGTTTCCAAATTACATGTTTGTGCATATTAATCCCAGGGAGCGGGCAAAGGTTCTCCAATCTGCCGGTGTGCTGAAGATTGTGGGCTACGGTCGTGAGTATGTGCCTCTTCCGGATTCCGAGATCGAGTTTCTGCGCTCCGACTTCTGCAAGCAGCGGATCGAACCGTATCGAGAACTTGTTATCGGAGAAAAAGTTCGCATCAAGAATGGAGTGATGCAAGGCCTTCAGGGGACTCTTGTCAGTAAGAGCAATGGCATGCGGTTCGTGCTCACACTCGAATTGATTAACCAGCACGCCGCAATCCAGGTGGACGCTAAAGATTTAGAGCCGATGGTCGATAAGAGAAAGGTAACTAATCCGATGAGCATGGATGACTTCACAAGTTGTAACTGAACAGTCTGGCAGAACTGTCTGATGGGTAGTGCATGCCACTTTATGTTTAACGGGGTTAGGAAACCATACAAGCGACAAAGCGTGGATCAAGGAGGAAATGCTATGTTTTCAGGATCAAAGCGTAATAAATGGTGTCAGACGCTACGTCTCGGGCGTCTAATTCTTGGATTGATCCTGGACTTCTCTGCATTTGCACTCTCTACTTTCCTCGCATTCGAGTTCCGATTCGACGGTGCTCTGCCCGCCCAATACCTGCACCCGATGGCGGTGGCCTTGTGTATCTGGGCAACGGCAAAATCTGCAGCCTTCCTTGTGGGCGCGGTAAGCCGGGGATGTTGGCGGCATACTTCGGTTTACGATGCGGAGCGGATTGTTTTGGCGGTTTCGGCTGGATCGATTCTGGGTGGCGTGCTCATATTCCTCCTGCTCGGCTCTAGGGGCATTCCGCACTCTGTATATATCTTGGATTGGCTGATTTCTTGTGTGCTGACTTTAGGGGGCAGGTTGGCCGTTCGTGCGGTCATCGCCGCCAGAAACAGGAGTCGAGTCGACGGTAAGCGGACTAGAACCTTCATTTACGGGGCCGGCGATGCTGGATTGGCGCTGCTGCGGGAGTTGCGGCAGAATCAAATCCATATGTGCGATGTCATAGGCATTGTGGATGACAATCCTGCCAAAATAGGGCTTGAGCTCGATGGCAAGAGGGTGATGGGAACAGGCGAAGCCCTTGCAGCACTGGTGAAGAAGCACGCCATTAAGAGAGTGCTCATAGCAATTCCATCCGCGACAGGCCCGCAAATGGTACGCATCTTGAAGTTCGTCACCGATACCAAAGTGGAATACAAGATGGTGCCGAGTCTGGGAGAGCTTATCCATGGTGCGGAATTGGGCAAGCAAATCAGAGAGGTCGCAGTTGAAGATTTGCTCGGCAGGAAACCTGTGCAGATTGACCAGCACGGCATAGAGGAGCGCATTCAAGGGCGGGTTGTCATGGTGACTGGCGCTGCAGGTTCGATCGGCTCCGAGATCTGCAGGCAGCTCGCGCGCTTCCATCCGCTCGCCATTGTGGGTTTCGATGAGGCGGAGACCCCTCTTTTCCATGTTGACAATGAGATGGCTAAAAGCTTCCCGCACGTAAAATTTCACGCAGAGATCGGCAATATCACCCGCCCTGACACTCTGCATCGGGTGATGCAACACTATCAGCCTTCGATTATTTATCACGCCGCCGCCTACAAGCATGTTCCATTGATGGAAAGGCACGTCTTCGCAGCCATCGAAACGAACATCTTCGGCACTTGGAACGTTGCCTGTGCGGCGTCTGAGCACGGAGTCGAAGATTTCGTCATGATTTCTACTGACAAAGCGGTTCGGCCGACCAGTATGATGGG
>DAHXOQ010000007.1:8176-31694 GCA_027364815.1 Acidobacteriaceae bacterium
GCTGAGTTACTCATCCGTACGCTCCAGTCGAAGAGCAGTACGAAGTTTGTTGCGGTGCGCTTCGGCAATGTTCTCGGAAGCAATGGAAGTGTTGTTCCAATCTTTAAAGAGCAGATTGCCGCAGGTGGCCCGGTGACAGTCACGCATCCGGAAATGCGCCGCTATTTCATGACTATTCCTGAGGCCTCCCAACTGGTTTTGCAAGCTTTTTCGATTGGTAAGGGTGGAGAGGTATTCGTGCTCGAAATGGGCGAGCCTGTCAGGATTGCAGAGTTGGCCGAGAATCTGATTCTGCTATCGGGGCTACAGCCCGGACAGGACATCGATATTCAATATACCGGCCTTCGACCTGGGGAAAAAATGTTTGAAGAATTAAATCTGCAGGATGAACAATTAATTCCTACGTCGCACGCAAAGATCAGAAGCTATGTTGGCTATCACCACTGGGATATAAGACAAATCACCACATTTTTGTTTCGCCTGCAGCAAATTACTGAAAAGCAGGATATCGCCAACCTCGTGCTGCTGCTCAAAGAATTGGTTCCCGACTATAATCCCGGGGCTGAGCTTTTGAAAACTGCATTCTCTGCCAAGCCAAATTATGCGCAACCAGCCAGGGTCCAGGTTCCCGGCGCCCAGGAAGAAAGTTTTCCAATGTTCAATTTTGCACATGCGATTCGGACGATTTAAGGGCCTCAAACCAGTGTTGTGAATGAACGGATAGAGCAAGTGAGATTGTGTCGGAAGGGGCTGCGCTCCCAGCCAGCTTTAACTCGATCACGCAGTCGCACTGTACAAATAATTTGCAATACATTGAAGGATAAAAATTGAGCAACTTCGAAGTTTCCAATCAGGGAGATCAAACGCCGACGGGCTCCGGGGGAGTTCTGTTTCACCATACGTCAGCCACTGCAACAGGGCTGCACAATCTCCTTCGCGTCTTGACGAGGCGCTACTTATGGCTAATCGGAGCTATTGTGACCTTTATGGTGATGGCCACTATTATCACGCTACTGATGAAGCCTACCTACAATGCAACTGCAATGATCGAGTTGAATAAGGGCGGCAGCGGTTCACTGGATATGGGCCTCGGCGAAACATTGCCTTTGCAGTTAACTTCGGACGGGGAAGGCCTTCAGACAGATCTCCAGACAGAGACCACTATTCTCCAGAGTGACTCTCTCGCACTGGCGGTCATTCAGCGGCTAGGGCTGGCCTCCCAGCCACCATTTGCCGCCGAAGAGCGCAACACGGACAACAACCCGGAGGTGGGATTGCCGCTCGAGGATGCACCTGTGACGCGGACGCGGTTATTGAGGACTTTCAAATCTCATTTGAAGGTGCAGCCAGTGCGTGGCACCCGGTTGATTCTAGTCACATTTGAAAGTCACAATGCGAAACAAGCAGCGCAAATAGCGAATGCATTGATCGAAAGCTACAAGAGCCAGTACCTTCAGTCGCATTACGAGGCGACGAGCGAGGCTTCGGACTGGTTGACAAAGCAGTTGTCGGATCTCAAAGCCAACGTCGAGGATTCGGAGAAGAAGCTTACCGATTTTGAAAAAGAGTCTGGAATACTTAGCCTGGACATGATGACACCGGTTGGGTCCGGGGACGGATCTGCCAGCGGCGGCGGAATACATAGCGTCGTCATCCAAAAGCTCGACGCCCTGAACGCCGAACTGACCATTGCTGAAGCAAATCGCATTGAGAAAGAGGCAATCTACCACCTGGCTCAGACAGGTAATCAGGATGTGGTTGTTGGCCTCGGTGAAGATCCCATGGCACTGCAAAGCAAATCGATGGTGCTTACACAGGGTGGAGGAATATCGAATCTTCAACTGCTACGGCAGCAGAGAAACCAATTGAATATCAATCTTGCTGACGTGTCGACATCGTACGGGGCGAATAACCGGCATTTGAAGGAAGTACAAACCCAGATAGCCGCTCTGGATGATCAAATCCATCAGGAATTGCAAGTGATAACCAAGCGCGCGCAAGCCGACTTCCAGTTGGCGAAGCAGACTGAAGATGAGATTCGCCGCCGGTTCGACGAGCAGCAGGTAGCGGCGAGCAAGCTCAATGAGAAGGCCGTTCAGTTTGCGGTCTTGAGTCAGGAAGCCTACTCGCGCAAGAAACTGTATGAGGATCTCTACACCAAGCTGCAGGAAGCCAACGTCTCCGCAGGCATCAAAGCTACAAATATCACCATCGTAGATCCCGCCCGCTCGCAATCCGTTCCTATCCGTCCAAAACTTGGACTCAACCTGGCGCTGGGCATGCTGTTTGGGATTGTCGTTGGGCTCGCAGCAGCTTATACATTGGATAGTTTTGATCGCACGCTAAGAGGCCCTCTGGAGGTAGAAGAGATTACTGGAATTCCAGTGATCGGCGTGATTCCGAGTTTCGAGGAGTCAGAAAAGGCCTATGGGTTGCTACGACGCAAGAAAAGAAACAAGGTAAGTACGGAGAATCCTCATCCTCGGGATCCCGTCTGGATACTGGCTCACCCCGAATCTGCCGCTGCGGAGGCATTCCGTGCACTCCGAACTACCATTATGCTTTCCCGCACCGATGGGGGACCGAAAGTCATCCTGGTCACCAGTTGCATTCCCAATGAAGGCAAAACGACGGTAACGACGAATCTGGCTGTTGCCTTCGCGCAGCACGGCAAGAAGGTGATCATCGTCGAAGCCGATATGCGCCGCCCGAGGATGAAGCACACTTTAGATGTTGCCAACAAATTAGGACTCAGCAATGTACTGGCCGGCACACAGACTTGCAATGATGCAATTCTTCGCGGAGTGCAGGTTCCTACTCTGGATGTCCTGCCGGCTGGGCCGCGTCCGCCCATGCCCTCAGAGATGTTGGGCTCGACGGCATTTGACGAACTGATGCAGCAACTCCGTTCATGCTATGACATTATCCTCATCGACAGCCCGCCAGCGCTGCTGGTCACCGACGCTGTTTCTATCTCGTTGAAGTCAGACGCTACCGTTTGGGTTGCTCAGGCAGGAGTTGTAACCCGGCCTCAAATTTCCCGCGCCGCTAATCTCATAGTGCGCAATGGAATGCCGGTGATTGGCTTCATTTTGAATCGAATGACCAGAAGTGTGGCCGGGTACGGGTACGGGTATGGGTATGGGTATGGGTACAAGTATGACAACTATAGTTCCTACAATGAGGAGATGGATTCCAATGAGACATAAAGTTCTTCGTGGACTGCTCATTGTAGCCGCGCTTCTTCTTTGCCTGCAAGAAGTGGGCGTGACCCAGATCGGCATGCAGCAAACGACAGCTTCTCAGAGCGGCGCGCCTACCAACCGAAACCGGCCCGATGCCGCTGCTCCAATGCGCAATGCCGGCTTGGTTGTTGTGCCGCCAGATTTTTCAATGTTGAAGCTGGCCCCCGGATTTCTCTTGAGCTTGAATGTTCTCGACGATCCTGACTTTGCGGGGGCATTTCGCATCGACGAACAAGGCAATATCGCGGTGCCTGTTCTAGGAACACTGCACGTTGCAGGAGAAACTATCTCTGCAGCAAGAACTCAAATCAGAAGAAAGCTATTGGACGACAGAATTCTAATTGACCCACAGGTTGACCTGTCGATTCAGGAGTATTCCGCGCCTCAAGTCACGATCATCGGCGAAGTGGCCAGCCCCGGCAAGTATCCACTGCTGGTTCCGCACACGCTTGTGGATGTATTGGCGCTTGCCGGAGGTACTACGATTACGGCCGGTAACGAAGTTCTGATTACGCACACCAATGCCGGGGCCGACCCAGTTCTCGTGCACTATTCGAGGGCAACGAACCCCGATGCGGTTCGAGATACAATCGTGCAGCCGGGAGACACGGTGCAGGTCAAACGGGCAGGCATCGTTTATGTGCTCGGCGCCGTGAATAGGCCGGGCGGGTTTGTGATGCAGGAAGAGGGAAGCCTGAATGTTTTGCAGGCCATCTCGCTGGCCAGTGGGACTTCCATTACGGCGTCGACGCGCACCATCTTTCTCCTGCGCCGCAATGCTGATGGCACATTGGTATATATGGCATTGCCCTACAAAAAAATCGTTCGCGGCAAGAATACTGATACGCAACTGCACGCCACTGATGTGTTGTATGTACCGTCGAGCACCTTCAAAGCGATTCTTACGAATAGCCAGACGATCCTGTCCTCAGCGGCATCAGCCACCATTTATGCGGCTGCGGTTCACTAATTGACATGGTCATTGAAAGGCCTGCATCCAACAGGTGCTTTTGAGATACGAACATGGCGCTTCAATCGAAATATCTGACACGCTTAAAATCTTTTCGCAGAACAATCACGTTAGTATCCGCCAATCTCTGTGCTGTCGTTGCCGTTTGTCATGGCTCGAGCCGCGCATAACGATGCAAGCGCCTATTGGGCGCCGTGAACTACGAATTCAGGCTTCGGTAGGGATGACATTCAACGCATACATACAGCATTTCACCGGAGCAGAGGCGAATGTATGAACTTTTCTGGCATTTCAGATAAATCTACAATGGGGAAACTATTTCGATTTCCTCTGAGGTTTATTCCATCCAGCACCCGGGTTCCCATCCTGCAGGGGCCTCTCCAAGGTAAACGTTGGATCGTTGGATCAGGCACACACGGATGTTGGATTGGAAGCTATGAGCACGCTAAACAAAGATTATTTGCCGCTCAACTCAAACGCGGGTATACGGTTTATGATCTCGGTGCAAATGTCGGCTTCTACTCGCTTTTGGCAAGTGTTCTCGTCGGCTCCGAGGGTCATGTGTATAGCTTCGAGCCTGTCGAGAGGAATCTGCGGTTCCTGAGATCACACTTGAAACTAAACTGCGTGACTAATTGCTCGGTTTTGGACGTAGCCGTCGGAAATTCTGAAAGAATGGCGGCTTTCGATCCAGGGCCGAATTATTCCAGCGGTCATTTGACCGATGCACCACACGGTGCGACGAGTGTTCGTGTCGTGACGCTCGACGGCTTGGTCGCTGCCGGGAGGTTGCAGCCACCCCACCTGATCAAATGCGATATTGAGGGGGCAGAATATGACGCTTTGTGCGGCGCTCGTAACATTCTTGCAGAGCACGCTCCGGTGATCTTTCTTGCTACTCATGGACATCAAGTGCATCAGCAGTGTTGCAAACTGTTGGCAGATTATCACTATCAGTTGACATCCCTTGATGCGCTCCCACTCAATCAGACTCGTGAAGTGCTGGCAATCCGGCACGATGCATAGCTCGGCACGCTTCCTCCCGGCATTCCTCTTTTATGAGAACAGTGCAGAGTTTCAAAAATACGCGCTAATCTTTCCGTTCCAGCCAAGTGTCTTTTGTCAATGGAGGAGTCACCATCAACCTGCTTCATAAATTATCGAAGAATATATTTGCGACTGCATCCAATAAGGTCATTGTAGCGGTGTCTAATTTATTGCTTGTCCCGTTATTCCTGCATTATTGGTCGCCTGCTCGATATGGAGAGTGGCTGGTTATTTCTTCTTTGGCCGCGTACATTAGCAGTGCCGATTTTGGAATGACCAGCGCCGCCATTAACGAACTTACGCTAAGGTATTGCAGAAAGGATTTTGATCGCTTTGTGCAGTTGCAGCACACCGCTCTGACAGTGTACTTCTGCTTCGCGGGAATAGTAACGCTCCTCGGGTTTGCTCTGTTTACGCGACTCCCCTTGAGCTGGGTGGGAATTCACAACGGTTCCCGCGAAGTAGGAATTGCAGCGGCATTACTCGTTGCTCAGGTCGCTTCATATTTCCCCTGGAGTATTGCTTCCAGCTTTTACAGAACCATCGGCGACTTTCATAAATCGCAGTGGTTGGGCAATCTCATCCAACTCATGAAAGTTGCTGTTACAGCCGCAGCACTGGCTACTGGAGCTGGTTTTGCGCGACTTGCCGCTCTGCAACTTGGCGTCATGCTCGCCATGATATCGCTTGTGGCCGTAATGATTAACGTGCATTATCCTGACCTGGCCTTGGGATTCCACCATACATCTCTAAAGGAAATTGGGCCGCTCGTACGGAAGGGTTCTTCCTTCATGCTTATGACGATTGGAAATACAATATCGATGCAGGGGCCGATTCTGGTAATTTCTCTATCCCTCGGACCGGTCGCCGTCGCCGCTTATTCAGTTGTCAGGACTATTGCGAATTCGGTTAGACAGATCAACGGTGTATTCGCCACTGCTGCATGGCCGGAGCTGACTGTTGCACAGGTCTCAGGAAATCTGGACCTGGCGCGAAGAATCCACCGTAGCCTCGTGATCGCAACCACGACCCTGGCCGCCGCCGCCGGGGCCTCCCTGTGGTTTGTCGGACCGCAGATCATCAACGCCTGGACTCACGCGCTTCTTCCGGATACTACCCTGCTAATTCGATGGTTTGCCGTCCAGGTGGTACTGCAAGCTCCATGGATTGCAAGTAGCTGTGTCAGCGAATCGACTAACAGAAACCGGTTCCTCTCGCTTTTGTATGCAGGTTCGGCGGTCGCCAGCGTCGTAATTTCGGCCTTCACTATCCGCTATTTTGGCGTGGTGGCGGTTCCAGCTGCAATCGTGGTTGCGGAAATATGCATTTGCTCTCATTTCGTCATCAAAGATAGTTGCATGCTGCTCAAAGAGGATTACAGTGCCTTCGCTGTTCACCTGTGGACGAGAGTCTTCCTCCTCATTGCCGTTGCATCTTTGACGGCCTGGTTATTCTTCCTGGTGCCAATTGAGCATGTGATCCCTCGTTTCATGGTCGTATCAAGTGGCACAACCATTGTTGTATGCGTAACAGCGTGGTTCTACTGGCTTAGTAGCTCCGAAAAGAAGAGGCTTAGTAGCACTCTGTCGAGCTTCGCCGAAAGAGTCGCTACATAAAAATCTGTCATCGCATCCTTCAAGGCGCTGAATGGCCATGTGTATTGCAATTGTCCGGTATTGGACGAATGCCGTAACTGCATGTGCCGGTAATTTAGCTCCCATCGTTATGGCTGCCCTGGCCCCCGTTTTTCATCTTGAAAAAATATGAATTCATGAGGTCGTGCTAATAGCGCACCTTTTGGAGATTGAAAATCAATGCCGGATAAAATGGGAGCAACGCCTCAATGGGTGGTGTCGCATTGCGGGGCGCGTGACCGGTATCAGTTGCCAATCGCATTGCATGAGGTTGGACAACTCTATCGCTTTGTCACCGACTTTTATAGCCCCTTGGATTCTCCAATCCTGGGTAACCTTTTAAAACATGCTCCTCTGCGTCTCCGCTCCAAATTAATGCGGCGATACCGTGATGGACTACCTTCGAAATTCGCAAATGACCAGAAACTCACTGAAGCATTCAAGTGGATTCGTACCCCGGTTGCGCGGGATTTTGAGTTGGCGCGGATGGTGAGTGAACGGGCTGCACGCATCGCTTCAGACAGCGGATCGAGTCTGTTGATCACAAGCTACAACGGTTGGGCGGCTTTTCCACTTCTCTCAAAAAATACCAGGAAAGTACTGTTTCAAGTCCATCCTCATCCATGGTTCCTGCGCGATCTTTACCGCTCAATGGAACACGAAATGAATGATGGCGATGGCTTTCTTTGTGAAAGTGAAATGATGGTCACAGACGAGCTGTTGAAACGCTGGGGGCAGGAATCACTCGATGCTGACATCGTGGTTGCTGCGTCCAGCTTTACTAGAAAGTCTCTCCTCCATGTAGGGGTAAGACCTGAAAGGATCCATGTCGTGCCTTACGGTGTTGATTCTCGCGTCTTCAGAAATGATGTTGCATTCCCAATTGGTAAGCCGAAAGTCCTATTCGTTGGGCAGCACACTTCCCGTAAAGGATTCCGAAATCTGCTCGATGTGTGGGAACGATTGGATAATCATCATGCCGAACTCCATATTACCTCTGGTTCCTGTTCAAGTTTGCCAGAAACCCGCTCGGGTGGACCTGTCGTCTGGCACGAACGACTTGCGGTAACTGGGTTGGTCGAATTGATGAATCAATCCGATCTCCTGGTGCTTCCTTCTGTCGCCGAAGGGTTCGGCATGGTGCTCCTCGAAGCGCTTTCCTGCGGTACGCCAGTCCTTTGCAGCGACGCGACGGCTGGTCCCGATTTATTGAAGGGTTGGGATGAGCGTTTCCTGTTTACTGCCGGCGATTGGGACGGCTTCGCCCTCCGATTGGATTACTGGCTAAACAATGTTGGTTGTCTAAGGAAGATGAGAAGCTCCGCAAGAAACCTCGCCGAAAACCAGACCTGGGAGAAGTTTCGATCAAACTTGCGAAGAGCATGCAATTCGAACGTTAATTCTGTGCACCAGTCGTAGGAACACATATGGACATTGGAATCGCTTTAATCGTAGACATCTGTTTGCTCATAGGCTCCCTATGGATCATCCTGCTGGTGTCAGAACGCAGCATTTTCAATCCAAGCCTCTGGTGGGTCGCGCTTCACGCCTACTGCGTTACCTTCCGCCTGATCACACTGAATTTTGGTGTAAGCTCAATGCCGATCATAGGCATTCAGTCCGATATGGAATTGGTGAAAGCCGCAGTCGCATCAGATATCAGCCTGCTGGCCGTTGTAAGTGCAAACCTCTTTGTCGCATATAAGAATACTCATAAGATCGCCTATAACTCTAGCCTGACTCATTGGAGCCAATTGAACCCCCGCGCGGGTGATTTAATATCCATATTCTGCCTTACTATTGGAACCTATGCACTGATTGCGTATAACTCCCTTTCTATGGCTGCCCAAGCCAGAGGCGCCAATATTGCGGCTATGGACATTGGTAGCTTCGACAAATCATCCTATCCGGGCATGATTGGTGGCTTTGCGATTCAAGGCGCGCTTATCCAATGCGCAATTCATGGATTTACCCGTTGGAGGTTTGTTCTGTTGATGCTGATGCTGGCAATTATATCCATCAATCCAGCTCGGACGGGCTTTGTTTCCGCGGCGATTTTGGCCTTCATGATCTACCAAACCAGGCGTAAGCAACACTCCCATCCCTTTAAGTGGGCTCTTGGCGTTGTTCTGCTCGCATTACTGTGGTTTGTGTACAAGCCGATTTCGCATGGCATCATTGCGGGAGATAATGTGGAAACTATCTGGGCCCAGACGCAGAATTACATCCAGGATTCCATGGGCAGCGGGGCTACATTAGATACACAATTCCTGGATATGCAGGCCACGTATATGGCTGCTGCCGATGAATCAGGCGTGCGCCTTTATGGCGCAAATCTTTTAGTGCTGTTGTACCTGCCTGTTCCACGCTTTCTCTGGCCTGATAAGCCCACTACGAATGAGTCTGGGTTGAAGCTTACATCTCATGCGCGGCCAATTACTGAGGTCGGAATGACTCCCAATATGTCGGGGGAAGCTTATGTTGAATTCGGCTGGATAGGATGCGCCATTATTCCATTTTTGTTTATGTATGGCATGCAGACAGCATATCTGCGCGTAAACAGTCTTGGAATTACTTCAGCAGCGCGATGGATATACATGATTTTCCTGGTGTCGCTGATTCAAGTATTCCGAGACGGTCTGATAGCGCTCTTCCTGTACCCGTTTGTCGCACATCTGGCGATGTTTGGCTGGGTGGCGATTAGTAAGCTGTTGCCGGTTAACCGTGCCCGCGTCAGGCATCTCACGCCACTCTACATGCCACCAAAATCAAAGGTGGATGCCTTAAAACCCAATTTCAACAGAGCTTGGACTTATATCCGTTCGAATGGAATCGACCCAAAGTGAAGCGCTGCTTTCCATATCATTGTGAGGCTGTGATCTATGAACTTTACATTTTGGGTTAAAATGTTAGGGCCGCATCTCGCCGCATTGGTGCGTGCAATCGCGTCTATGTCCGGCCAAACCGTGACGGTAGTGGCAGAAAGTGATTTTTCGATAAAACTTAAGGCAAAGGGATTAAGTGAACCAGACTGCTCGCCGGCCCGCGTGCTGATCGGCCCAACCGATACTGAAATCAATCGGATTATTGAAGCCGGCAACAACCCATTTTCGGTCCACTTCATCAATGGGTTGCCTGGAATCACGCTAAACCGCCGGGTTCTACGCCGCTTGAGCAAGAGCAGGGGATTGGTTGGACTCCTCTCGGAAGGCTCGGACAACCAAGGCATCAAAGGGTTGACTCGTTGGGCCAGATATTGCATCGACCGGTATACCCTGGGAAGAAATCTTGATTTTACTCTTGCCATGGGGCAATTAGGTGTACGCTGGTTTCAATCCGTCGGATATGATTCTTCGAGGATTTTCCCGTTTGCATATGTGGCGGAGAGTCCAGTTATAGCATCAGAGCATGGTATCGAAAACAAAATGGATGACAGCTTCCGCATTCTATATTTAGGACAGATTATAGATAGAAAAGATGGGGTAACCGCGATTCGTGCATTATCAAAGCTCACAGCTACTAACTGGCGGCTTGATGTTGTTGGCGACGGTCCTGATTTGCCGCGTTGGAAAAAGACGGCAGCTGAGTTTGGTCTTGCAGAACTCGTTCAATTCCGCCCCGCGATTGCCAATAGAGAGATTGGAAATTTGTTCAGACATGCAGATCTGCTTCTGTTGCCGAGCAAATGGGACGGTTGGGGTGCTGTGGTCAATGAGGCGTTGATGTACGGCATTCCGGTGGTTTGCAGTGACAGGTGTGGTGCCGCAGACTTGTTGCGCGAACCATGGCGAGGCTCCGTCTTCAAAGCAGGTTCTGTGGAGAGCCTGCAGTGCGTCTTGCAGGATTGGATCAAACGCGGTAGTAATCATGAGTCAAGCTCCCGCATCAGCCAGTGGTCATCTGCAATCGAGGCGCCGAAAGTTGCGCATTACCTCATCGAGATTGTCGAGTACATTCGAAATGGTGGTCAGAGACCATCCCCTCCCTGGTACTGAATGGCAACTCTGAAAATAGCGAAATGTCGATTTGCGAACAGGCCGCAGGAAGTAACAATGCAGGTCAGCTGTTACTGCTCCTCAGCCGCAATTGCCAGAGGCTCTTGGACCGGCATATCTGAGCATATGCAAGAATTGGTTTTGAAACGAATGGCGCATAAATACCATGTTAGTCATTTGACACCATAACATTCTGCGCAGCAATTGATTGAAAGGAACCGGTAGCACAATGTGGATTTCTGTCGTCATTCCATCACTGGGTCGGCGCAACGTACTACACGAAACTGTATTGAGCCTGGATCGTCAGTCAAGAAAAGCAGACGAAATCTTGCTCTCCGTAGTCGATCCTGAGCAGGACGTGCTTCCTGAAACTCTCGAAATAGAGGGAGTGCGTTTAGTCAGTGGCAGAAAGGGTTTAACCTGCCAGCGTAATACAGCCATTAATAGTGTTCATCCTGAGTGTGAATTGATCTGCTTTTTTGATGATGACGTAGAGCTTCAACCAAATTACCTTGGCAACTGCTGCCAATTCATGTCTGAGCACCCTGAGGTCGTGGGAATGTCCGGAGAGTTTATAGCGAATGGTGCAGCTACAGGCGAGATAAGCCGCCGCGAAGCTTTAAGAATGGTGCAGTCGTGTGCTGAGCCGGTTGGAGAAGTACGGTCACGCGTGGGTCTATATGGATGTAATATGTCTGTTCGAAGAAGTATTGCCCAAACGTTGCAGTTTGATGAGCGACTCCGGAACTACTCTCTCTATGAGGATTTGGACTTTGGCCTTCGTTGCGCTGAGCGTGGACCCGTTGTGACTGCGTTGCGCTGTCAACTAGTGCACCTTCATACTCAAGTGTCGAGGGTCTCTACAAAGCCGTTTGGTTATGCTTGCATTATGAATCCATTCTATCTTTGGCGAAAAGGGACCCTGTCAATATGGAGATTTGTTTATATGACAATCATAAGTCTAGTCGCGAATGCTGTTGGGATCATTGTCGTTCGCCATGGCATAATGCGCAAGATGCGGTGCGAGATGCTTATAGGCAGCATGCTCGGATTCCGGGACATATGCATATACGGAGCGGTTCCGGAGCGAATGGAGAGCATCTAAAAGAGCAATATGCGAGTTCTAACGCCAGATATTTGCTTGTCGGTTCGCTGCTGAAATGTCGATGCACTTTGTAGCTAGGCTCCTAAAGGGTCGCACTCAATTTCAAAATGTAATATCTCTGGATTGAACACGGCATTTATCAATCCGGAGAGGGGATTTCAATGAATAAGCGACAGGTTGGAGATGGAATAAATAGCACGGCTTCTGATCAGGGAATCATGGAGTCGCTCAAGAAAAAACTCAATGAGATTCTCGGATATTTCGACACAACAAAGCGCATCGTATATTTCGACTATCCTTTGTATTTGAATGTGGGTGATCTGCTTATCCAACTTGGGACGGAGAAATTCTTTGCCTTAAACCATATTCATGTGTGGAAGCGGTATTCCATTTATGATATGCCGGCTTCCATCCGTGGTATGGACGACAATGTTGTCATCGTCTGCCAAGGCGGCGGAAATTTCGGCGATCTGTATCCTGTTATCCAGAATTCGAGAGAAAGAGTCTTACAGCTTTATCCGAATAATCCGATTGTGGTTCTGCCACAAACAGTCCATTATGAATCTCTTGATCGTCTCAGCAAGTCACTAGAAAGATTCCGTAAACACCGCAATTGCCACATATTCGCGCGCGATGCACGTTCATTGGAAATTCTGCAACAGGCAAGCATTCATCGATCATCTGCAATGCCTGACATGGCGCATTGTTTGTGGGGAAGTCTGCTCGCGGATGAGCCACCCCTCTATGAGGCTCAAGCCATGCGATTTGTGCGGCGCGACATCGAAAGTAAGCTCTTCCCGGTCTCGGGGGACGATGAGTCGGTGGAACATATCTGCGACTGGCCCGATATTATTTCAAGCTCGACATTTCAGTGCTGGCGAATGGCGTACTATGCCATTCGAATACAAGCTCGCCTGGGGCTTCACACACAAAAATTCTGGCAATGGCGCCCAGTCCAGGACATGGCGATTCGTGACGGGGTCAGGTACTTTTCCAAATACCACAAAATTTATACCAATCGACTGCACGCCATGCTCCTCGGTTTGTTGCTCAAACGCGAAGTATGTGCATTCGACAATTCCTATGGAAAACTTTCATCTTATAAAAATTCATGGTTGCGTGGAATGGAAAGCCTGACCTGGAATCCGAAAATGTGAGGATGGTTCCTGCAATCGGGAGAGATTTGTTTGTGCGCCTGCGCAACTGCTGTGCAATGTTATGCGGCGCACACAGCATTCTAAGGGAAGCACGGTCGGCGCGGCGGTGCGCTTGATTGGGAGCAAGAGAAAACGGTGGAATTGGTTTGGAAAATAATGCTGGTGTGAATGTTGTCACTGAAGAGGTTGAGAGAGATGGAAGAAGCGGCGGTAAAGATTGAGGCTGAATATGCTCCGGAAGCCTGTGCCAAGCGGATTCTGGAAAATCTTCAGGAATTGCTTAACTGGCGCCGCGCTTTAAGAGGTTTGGTAAACGGTCATGCCTGAAAACGCGGTTGGAAACAGGCTTTCGCTTGACGGCGCGACTGTGATTGAGCTGGTTTCGTCGATAGCGCCTGAATCTTTCGGACTGGGTTACGCTGCATTGAATCTGGCTGCTGCGCTCGAACGCGCTGGAGTTAACGTCTATTTAGCGTCCGTGGATGAAGCTAAAGTTGCCTATGAGGCTTGCGAGGAGGCCGGATTCCCTCGAGAGCGGTTCATTTGTGGTTCACTCATCGGCCCTTCACGCCTGCGTCTAACGCCCTTCCTGGTTAGTCGATTATCGCGCATCCCAAATCACGGCAGAAGAATTGTGCATACTCATGGGTTGTGGACCTATGTGTCCTATCTTGCTGCGGCACTCAGAAAACACTTTCAGTGCCCACTCGTGGTAAGCCCTCATGGTTCGCTCGAGCCTTATGCACTTTCGCTCTCACCACATAAAAAAGCCATTGCTTCGCTCCTCTATGAACGCCGGAACCTTTTGACGGCATCCTGCCTGTGGGCGCTGAGTGAGCAGGAAAAAGCCTCGATTCTTGCCTACGGATTTGCTGGGAGAGTTGCTGTCATACCGAATGGAGTGAACCGCTCTGTGCTTTGCAGCGCTGCCGAAGTTGTCGAATTTCGAACGAAGTACAATGTCGCCCCGGCCTCACGCCTGTTGTTATTCCTTGCGCGCATTGCACCCAAAAAGAATCTGCCCTTGCTGCTGAAGGCATTTGCGAAGAATCTGAAGCTCCAGCCAGAATGGGTTTTACTGATCGCCGGCAGCGACGAGCGCGGCCATATCCATGAAGTGCGGGCTCTTATACACGAGTTAGGAATAGAGAATTCGGTGCGCTTGATTGGACAAGTTGCCGGCAGGGAAAAGGCTTGCGCCTTCACTGCAGCCTCGGTGTTTGTGTTGCCCTCACACAGCGAAGGTCTGCCGATTGCAGTACTGGAGGCGATGGAGTACGCCAAGCCTCTCCTGCTCACTGATGGCTGGACGCTGCCGGTAACCACCCCCACACGATTTGGGTGGAGAGTCTCTGGTGAAGAATGCTCCTTTGAGAATGCTCTATTCGAAGTTATGAATACTTCTGATGACTGTTTAAAAGAGATGGGACTCAATGCAAGGTCCGTCGTCCGGGAACACTTCGGATGGGATGGGGTTGCCATGCAGGCATCTTCGCTCTATGCATCCCTCCTTGAGGGTAGTCGTGCAAGCAATGGTTGAATCCTTTCACCGATTTGTGGGATGTGGAATCAAGGGAGAAACAATGACAAGCGACATCTTTAAAGAAAAAACCCTGCTGATTACAGGCGGAACAGGAACCTTTGGAAATGCTGTCGTCGATATGGCTTCCAAAGCCGGATTCGGCGAGATTCGAATTTTTAGCCGCGACGAAAAGAAGCAGGACGATATGCGCGGGCGTCTGAAGAACGCAGCAATTAAGTTCTACCTGGGAAATGTGCGCGACTACGATAGCGTTCATCAGGCGATGCGCGGTGTCGACTTCGTCTTTCATGCCGCCGCGCTCAAGCAGGTTCCCTCGTGTGAATTCTTTCCGATTGAAGCGGTACAAACAAATACGATGGGCGCCGAGAATGTGATGAAAGCCGCGCTCTCTGCTAATGTCGGCAAGGTGATCGTGCTCAGCACGGACAAGGCCGTCTATCCTGTGAACGCGATGGGGATGTCCAAAGCCTTAATGGAAAAGTGCATGGTTGCCAAGGCCAGAATGTTCGGGGGCACTTCCACTGTCTTCTGCGGCACACGGTATGGAAACGTGATGGCTTCCAGAGGCTCTGTGATTCCCCTCTTTCTCAATCAGATTCAAGCAGGGGAGCCGCTGACTGTCACCGATCCGAATATGACCCGCTTCATGATGACCATCGATGGCGCTGTGGACCTGGTGCTTTATGCCTTCACCCATGGTGCGCCAGGAGATATTTTCGTGCAGAAAGCGCCCTCGGCGACCATCGGAACTTTGGCCACGGCCCTGCTCAAGCTTCTCAATGCGGACAATAAGATTCGCGTCATCGGAACGAGGCACGGCGAGAAGCTCTATGAGACGCTCTTGAATCGCGAAGAAATGGCCCATGCCGAGGACCGCGGTGATTACTACAGGGTACCTGCCGACGTTCGGGATCTGAACTACTCCAGCTTTTTCAGTAGTGGGAAAGCTGAGGTTTCTGAGGCCATGGACTACAATTCTCACAACGCGGAGTTGCTAGGATTGGACGGAATGATGAGCCTGCTGCTGAAATTAAAGTGCGTGCAGGAGGCCATGAAAGGCAACGCGGTGCTGGCTTGATGAATATTCTTATCACTGGCGGACGCGGGTTCCTGGGCCGCAATCTCGCTGCTCAACTTCAGGAGCGCAAGGACTGCGTACTATCGATTTGCGATCAGGGCGATTCAACTGACGACTTCAATAAGTGGCTCCTTGAGGCTGATATCATCTTCCATCTGGCTGGCGTCAACCGGCCACAGCTTCCCCATGACTTCGAAAGCGGCAATGCCGGGCTGACGGAGCAACTCTGCCAATTCCTGCAGAAAAATAGGCGCGCTCCGAAGATCATCTTCAGTTCTTCGATCCAGGCCGAATTGGATAATCCTTACGGAGCAAGCAAGGCAAAGGCTGAAATCGCGCTGCGCCAATTTGCCGAGCAGACCGGAGCCTCTGTCCGGATTTACCGGCTGAAGAACCTTTTCGGAAAGTGGAGCCGCCCAAACTATAACTCGGTCACGGCTACCTTCTGCCACAACATTGCCAAGGATATTCCAATTGCCATCTCCGATCCGGCCCGCGAGTTGGAACTGAGCTATGTGGACGATGTGGTGGATGCTTTTGTTGCCGAACTCGATGAAAGGCAGAATTCAGGCCACACCGCTGCTGATATCCGCAGTTGTCGCATACAACTCGGCGATCTGGCAGGTAGAATTCAGGCATTTCATGAAATGAACGCGACGCTCACCCTCCCTGACTTTGGTGATTGGTTTAACCGCGCGCTCTACGCGACGTACCTCTCTTTTGTTCCCCAGGAAGCCCTGCTATATTACTTGCACAGCAAATCCGACGCTCGCGGCTCGCTCGCGGAATTCATCAAGCAAAAAAACTTTGGACAAATATTTGTCTCCAGAACCAAACCTGGTGTGACGCGGGGAAACCACTATCACCACACCAAGACGGAGAAGTTTTTCGTCTTGCAAGGAAGCGGCTTGATTCGGTTGAGAGCCGTTGAAGGTGGCGCGATTAAAGAATATTCTGTCTCTGGTTGCCGCTACCAGGTCATTGATATTCCTCCGGGATTCACGCATTCCATTACAAATGTAGGCGCGGAGGAAATGGTGACGCTGTTTTGGTCCAGCGAGATCTTCGATCCGGATCGTCCCGCCACCTACTTTTTCCCCGTCGACTTTGACAAGACACCCAAGTCTTTATCGCTGGAGAACGCATGAGGGTTGCAACTATTCTAGGCACTCGTCCTGAGATCATTCGCTTGTCGCGCGTGGTCGCGGCATTGGATCGCTATACGGATCATCTGCTGATTCATACTGGGCAGAATTACGACTATGAACTGAACCAGATATTCTTTGAAGATTTGGAGATGCGGCAGCCCGATTACTTTCTGAATGCGGCGGGAAAAAACGCAGCCGAAACCATAGGACTGGTCATCTCCAGGTCCAGCGACGTGCTCGCCGAAGTGCGCCCGGATGCTGTGTTGATCCTGGGCGACACGAACAGTTGTCTCGCAGCGATCGCCGCAAAGCGGTTGAAGATTCCGATCTTCCATATGGAGGCGGGCAATCGATGCTTCGACGAGCGCGTCCCAGAAGAGATCAACCGAAAGATTGTCGATCACATCAGCGATATCAATCTGACCTACTCCGACATCTCCCGCGAATATCTGCTCAGGGAGGGGATCGCGCCGGACCGCATTATCAAGACCGGAAGTCCCATGTTTGAGGTCTTAACGCACTATCGCCAAAAAATTGATCGTTCCGATGCGTTGTCGCGGCTTGGCCTTGCCGAAGATAACTACTTCATGGTCAGCGCGCATCGCGAAGAGAATATCGATTCTGTTAGGCAGTTTGCGAACTTGGTGAGAGTTCTGGAAAGCGTAGCTTCGAAATATCAACTCCCCGTGATTCTCTCCGTCCATCCGAGAACGCAAAAGCGTATTGATGCCGAGCAAGTGAGCTTCTCTGAGAATATTCGCCTGGTGAAGGCGATGAGCCTCACCGACTACGTCCATCTCATGATGAAGGCCCGGGCAACACTGTCTGACAGCGGCACAATTACTGAAGAATCTTCAATCCTCAACTTTAGGGCTCTGAATATACGTGAAGCACACGAGCGCCCGGAGGGCATGGAAGAAGGCGCGGTGATGATGACCGGTCTTGAACCGGCTCTTGTCCTCGATGCGTTGAAGGTGCTGGAGTCGCAGCCTACAGGCGACAAGCGGGCGCTCAGAGTCGTCCCGGATTACAACGTCCCCAACGTTTCTGAAAAGGTTGTAAGAATTATTCATAGTTACACCAACTACGTGAATCGCGTTATTTGGCGCAAAGAGCTGAGTAGGTAGAGAACGGGGAAGTTACATTTCTCCATGCAAGCTGCGTGGCGTGTTACTCAACCTGCCAGCGCTACGTGCCTCACACTTTCTGAAACTGGCTTCGCGCTGTAAACATGACGCTTCAACCCAACAGGAAGACGGATGAATAGCATGCTGTGGATACTCAGCGAAGTTTATTATCCGGAGGAAACTGGAACCGGATACTACATCACTCGCATTGCCGAACACCTTGCGTCAACTCAGCCCGTCTCTGTTTTGTGCGCTCAGCCCGCGTATTCTCGAGCTGGCGTAAAAGCACCCCGTTCTGAAACTCACCGCCAGGTCGATATATTCAGGTGTCCGTCGCTTGTACTTCACCAGCGGTCGATTCTGACGCGGCTGATGCGGATGGCGTCGATCACACTCTCGATTTTCTTGGCGGCTCTCTTGCGCATCCGGCGAGGTGATTCCATCCTCGCTGTCACAAATCCGCCTTCGGTCCCCATAATGGCGGCGATTCTTGCCTTTATTTTGCGCGTCCGCTTCTCGCTCATGGTTCATGACGTTTACCCCGATATCATAGCCGCATGCGGTTTGACCTCGCGCAATTCTGCCTCCTACTGGCTGCTGTACAAAATCAATCGACTCGTTCTCCGCCGTGCTGAGCGCATCTTTTGCATCGGGCGCGATATGTGTGAACATCTGGCGCATATTCGAGGCACGGGGACCAGCGATGGCATCCAGGTGATTCCACTCTGGGCCGATTGCCACGAGATTCGGCCTGCGCCCAGAGAAAGCAATCGGCTGCTCATCGAGCTTGGCCTGACAAATAAACTGGTCATTTTGTATGCCGGAAACATGGGGCATCCCCACGACATTGAGACGCTTGCAGCGGCGATTAAAAATTTAGAGCCCGACGATGGCATTCATTTTGTATTCATGGGTTCAGGGCCCAAACAGAGATTACTGAATGAAATGCTGGCCAGCGGCTCAACAAACATCACTGTGCTCCCTCCCAGCCCACGATCCGCTCAGGACGAGTTCCTAAACGCCTGTGACGTTGCGATTCTCTCCCTGGTTCCCGGGATGCTGGGACTGGCAGTGCCAAGCAGAACGTATAACTTGATGGCTGCGGGTAAGCCGATCATCGCGCTGGTCGCGGATTCCTCAGAAGTGGCAAGGGTTGTTCGCGAGGAAGGGATCGGATGGGTGGTCGAGCCGGGTGATGTGGAGAAGACCATTCAGACGATTCAAGAAGCGAGAGAGAACCGCGGAATGCGTATTGAGATGGGCGCAAAAGCCCGCCACACTGCTGAAACAAAATATTCCCCCGATATCATCCTTGAGCAATTCGTAGCCGCATTTCCTGCGCGCCAGCCGCAGGAACTTTAAATGTCCCTGATCCGAGATCCCGCTGAAGTGGAGCTAAGGCCATCGAGATTGTGTCGCGCTTATAGGTTCCTAAAGCAATTTATTCCTGATCTGAATAATTTATTTCTCCTTTTGATGATTGGATTGAAACCAAAAAATAGGGGTTTGGAGATTTCCAGTGACACGGACAAAGCGGGTCTTCGACGTAATTGTTGCTATGCCAGTTTTATTGCTTTTGCTGCCACCTCTCATTTTGATTGCGGTGCTCATCAAGGCAACATCAAAGGGGCCAGTACTCCACTGGTCCAGGCGCGTGGGTAGAAACAACAAGTTATTCCGCATGCCTAAGTTTCGCAGTATGAGGATTGACACCCCTCAGCTTCCCACCCACCTTCTATCCGATCCAGCTAACTATCTGACTCCAATCGGCAGTTTCCTCCGCCGAACAAGCTTGGACGAACTGGCCCAGTTGTGGAGTATCCTTGCAGGCGACTTGAGTTTTGTCGGTCCACGGCCCGCACTCTTCAATCAGGACGATCTTGTGGCGCTCCGCACCGAGCGCGGCATCCACACGCTCATGCCGGGACTGACCGGCTGGGCTCAGGTCAACGGTCGTGACGAACTGCCTATTCCTGTCAAAGTGCAGTTTGATTATGAATACATGCAACGCCGATCGCTAAAGTTTGACCTCAAAATCATCGCCATGACATTTGCCAAAGTCTTGCGCAGCGAAGGTGTAAAGCATTAAGAAGCCATTTCCCGGAAGCAACCAGTAGGGCATCCATGCTGCAGACCATCTCATAAAACGGCTTTGAAATGGCTCGACTTTAGTCGCGCAATATTTAAATCAAAAGAAGATTTGAAATTGACATTCAAATTCTCAGCGAAATAGGCTCCCTCCTTCCGGGAGCCTTTTTTTACTTTTACGCCTGTCGCAATGAATCTGAATCTTTAAATCTCACCAAAACTGAACCTACAGGCTTCCGTTTCAGCAACTCGCCATCATCCATGCCCACTTTTAGAAGTCGCGCGGCCGAGCCCTGGCATATTTCCACCGCACTCAAGAGCCCATCTTCACTGAGCTTCTCCAACACTGGCACAACGCCAACCAGCTCGTCATATTCCGGCAGTACGCTTCGTGCCACCTGCGCCAGTGCATGCCAGTCATGCCAGTCGCCCGTTGCCACATGCATCTTCCTCAATGTAACTGCCAGCTTGTTGCTTGCCGCATCTGTATCCGCTGCTAACTCGGCAAGATAAAGTGCTTCTTTCACTCCTTTACGAAAGCTATGCAGGCTTGCGCTGTCTAGAGAGGGAACTGCTTTGCCTAATGTCGCCAATTTTGTCAACGCCGCTCCTGAAGCTGATACAAACTCCAACTTTGAGAAATTTCCTACCTGCGAATCCAGGTAATCCTCTAACTTCACGCTGACTCGCTTCAGTCTCTTCGCGCGCTTTTCTAGCATCTCTGCTAGCTCTTCAATAGCCTCCTGCCGCTGCTGCTGCACCCGCTGTGTAAGCTTCTCAATCTCCCGCATGCACTTCGCATTTTCGCGCTTGCTGGTTGGGTTCAACTGCGCTGACGCCAGCTTCGCGCTCATCTGCGGACTCTTCAAATAGCTTAACCGTCCCAAAAATACATCCGCATCGCGAATCGGCGCCATCTCCCGGCGCAATTTCCTGCCTTCCTTACCCCATCGCCGCAATTCACTTACACTCTCTGCATCCGCCGCCAGTTGGTGCACGCAATACTCCGCCAACACCCCTAACCGCAATGTCAGGCCGCGTACAGTATGTACATTCTTGCGTGTTGGCTTGTGCGCGCACTCTGTGAGGGAATCGCGCCACCGATCAAAATATTGTCCCCACTTCACTTGAAGTGGATGTACTTCGTATCCAGGCGGGAGAAGTAGGGAAGCCTTCATAGGGAATTACCTTGTACAAATCATTCTCTACAATTCAACCACCATTATCGTTGATTATTTTTCAACATGCTATAGAAATCATCAGCAAAGCACTTCGCTTTGTCTCATGTCGATACGCATTGAATCCCATTCCCAATCCAGCGAAAAACTTCGTTTCGGGAGCAGATTCTACTCATTCTTCGCTACCAATAGACGCCAGCCACCACGTCGATGCTCAATTGCCTACCCAGGACTGCCAATCGAAAGTAATCAACTTTGGTGTTCCCAGTAACTAAATTTTTCTAGCCATGGTAATAGAATCTACAACTTGCGTGTGCAATTTTGGACTGATTTAAGCAGATTTTCACATCAATGTAACCAAAGCTCATCCCTCTTTGCTTCTCCGCGCTAGCTCCATTAACCACCTAAATCTAATTAAATGAGCAAATTACGCAATTCGATGCGCCTTTTAATATCCTCAATGTAAAAACTCTTGCGTTACCGTGTGACGCACTTCACTGATAATAGTTATTGTTTCTTCATTAGTTTTTATGTAATGTTAGATGGGATTGGATTGGAATTTCCTCAGAATTGCCCCTTAACCCTTTGCTTTACCATAGTTGTCCACATGGAGACAGAATATGACATACTCTGCGGTTTCGCTGTGCATCCACTTGACCCGTACTGTTCGCGCCTCGGGTTCCCAGTTGCGGTTGATCCTCGCCATCGCGTTCGTCATGGCTGCGACCGCGCTCAACGTGGCTCATGCGCAGGAAGCATATCCTGTCGGCTTTGTGTCGACTCTCGTTTATTCAGGCCTCAATGCCCCTACGGGTGTCGCCGTCGATAAGCTCGGTAATGTTTATATCGCGGATTCCGCTTCTGCCAATGTCTTCATGGAGGCATATCAAGGTAACGGCACTTATATTAAGTACACAATCGGCTCGGGATTGAATCACCCCTACGGTGTCGCCGTTGACTCCAATCTCAACGTCTACATCTCTGATACCGGCAATGGCCGCGTCTTGGAGGAGGTTCCTACAGGCACTCCCGGCGTCTTTACCCAGTCCGTCATCATGCCAAGTGGAAATGCTTATATCTCTTCCCCTACCGGTATCGGCGTTGATAAAAACAACAACGTTTACGTCACTGACCCTACAACAGCGAACGTCATTGGTTTGACTCAGGGCACCTGGGCCGTCACGCTCGTTGCTGGTTACGGCGCGGGCCTGGATTTCCCTTACGGCGTTGTTCTTGATTCAAATTTGAATATTTTTATTGCCGACGTTGTTTCCGGTGTCAAAGAGATTCCTGCAACATGCGCCCTGCCTGCCACTACCGGCTCATGCCCTACTATCGCCAATATCGGCAGCGGCATTACAGGACCAAAGGGCGTCGCTGTTGATGCGCAGAACAACATCTACATTGCTAATACTGGCAGCGCGCAACTCCTGCAGGAAACTCTGCAATATAACGGTACCTATTCCCAAAGTGTCATCACTGCCAACGGTCTCACTTCGCTCAACTCCGTTGCTGTCGATCCGAACTACAACATCTATGTCGGCGTGCCCTCTGCCGATGAAGTCCTTGAAATCTCACCCTACGATGGAAACTTTGGTTCCGTGGCCATCGGCGCTACCAGCCCAACTATGACTCTGACCTTTGACTTCCTCATCGGTGGACAAATCGGGCAGATTCTCGCTGTTCAAAAGGGAAACCCAAATTCTGATTTCAAAATTGTTGCTGGTGGAACATGCGCGGCGGGCAGCACTTACGCCACAGGCACTAGTTGCACTGTCAACGTCCAGTTCGCTCCCCTGTACGCAGGTACTCGCTATGGCGCGGTTGAGTTAATTAATGCAAATGCCACCCCTGCGCTCTTCGCCACTGCTTACATTTATGGCACCGGCGTCGGCCCACAGGTCATCTTCCTCCCTGGCGTCGAGAATTTCATCTACGGTAACTTCGGCACTGCGGCTACGGATGCGGTTGACGGCAACGACAATATCTTTGTTGCCTCTCAAACGGTTCCAATCGTCTACGAGTTCACCGCAGCCAGTGGCTACACAAGCGCCATTACGCTCCCCGGTAGCTACTCCAATATCCTCACTGACGTCAACGTCGATGGAGCCGGCAACGTTTACATTACTGAGTGGGGCGCAGGCATCTGCTATAAGTTCTTTGCCGCTGACAACTACCAGACTGTCATTGCCATGGATAATGG
>DAHXOQ010000080.1 GCA_027364815.1 Acidobacteriaceae bacterium
GTGTTGCTGCACCCTTAGAAGTGTACGAGAGCGTGCCATTGACCCACACGCCTTTGATTCCCTCCGCAGTGAGGGTTGGCTCGTCGAAGGTTGCCGCGTCGCGAATTTTTTCCGCGTCAAAGAGCACGAGGTCGGCCCAGTTCCCTTCTTGAATCTCTCCGCGCCCTTCCAAACCGAAACGCGCTGCCGGCAATCCGCTCATCTTGTGGACTGCTTCTTCGAGCGAAAAAAGTTTTTCATCGCGGCAATAATGCCCTAGAACGCGTGGAAAACTTCCCCAAAGTCGCGGGTGCGGGCGCGGATCACGCGGCAATCCATCGGAACCAATCATCGTCGCTGAGTCTTTGAGAATTTTTCGCACATCACTCTCGTCCATCGAGTGATAGATCGCTCCGGCGGGCATCAATCGCCGCGCCGCTTCAATTTGATTTGTTCCCCATTTGGCAGCAATCTCGCTGAGCAACATACCTGCGAGTCGCGGATGCGGTTCACTCCAGGTGATGCGAATCTTCACGCGCTCGTCGACTTGGCGAGCGTCGAGCGTCGTCGAACTCGCCGCGTAGGGGTAGCAATCGCATGCAGCGCGTTGATTTTTTCGCGCTGCGTGGAGCGATTCCAGCACGCTCTCGCTGCGTCCCCAGTTCGCAATTCCAGCACATTTCAAATGCGAAACCACCACGGGAACTTCTCGCAATCTTCCGACCTCGAAGGCCTCTTCCATGGCTTCAAGAATTCCATCGGCTTCGGTGCGGATGTGTGTCGCGTAGATTCCACCCGCCGCAGTCAGAGGCTCGGCAATCGCCAGAACTTCTTCGCGAGTCGCCGCATAGGCAGACAGATACGCCAGCCCACTCGACAATCCAAGTGCACCCGCGTTGAGCGCATCAGCTAACTCCGCGCGCATACTCTCACACTCATCCGGAGTCGCAGCGCGGTTCAGCGTGTCGAGCCAATTATTTCTGAGCGCCGTGTGCCCCACCAGCGCACCCACGTTTACCGCAGGTGTTGCTGATTCAACCGCACTCACATAATCAGAAAATTTTGGATATTTGAAACTTTCATAGGCGCCGAGCAGATTCATCGGTTCAGGCAGAGTTCCATGCAAGCGTACCGGGCTCGCACTGATTCCGCAGTTGCCGACAATGACCGTCGTAACGCCCTGCGAAATCTTGGGCAGCATTGCGGGCGCTTCAATGACCACCGCGTCGTCATGCGTGTGCACATCGATGAAGCCCGGCGCGAGCGTTAAACCTTCAGCTTCAATCTCACGCTCAGCGTGCAAGTGAAGCCGAGCGCCAATCGCAACAATGCGTCCCAAATCAATTGCAAGGTCGGCTGTGAATCGCTCCCGGCCGCTGCCGTCAATCAGTGACGCATTGCGCAGCAGCGTCTCGCAATTCGTCGTTGCTTTAACCACCGCGCACCTTCTTTGACTTTGCGATTTAGAAATCCACTCTCAACCCGAATTGCATCCGTCGATAGGTGCTCAACGAGGCTCCGTAAACACCGAGTGTTCCATTGGTCAGCGCCATGTTCAGGCCCACCGGGCTCGTGTCAAAGCGCACAGAGTTCGAAACGTTGTAAACCTCGGCAGCAAACTTCAGCTTGGCCCAGTTGCCTAGATTCCAGCTTTTGGTCAGCGAGGAATCAATGTCGAAGTATCCATCGCCGCGATAAGCATTTCTCTGCCCAGCCTCGCCGGGATAAGGCAAACGAATCGGCGTTCCATTGAAGACGCCGTTGTTGACTCCGTTTGGATCATCGAGAATTTGCGGCAATCCTCCCACAAGATGCTTACGCAATTTGACCTGAGCAACCTGCACGCCATAGCCCTGCAACTGCCAATCCGTCGCGTAGGCCGGCGAGAAAAAGGAGAAGGGCAAGCCGCTGGTCCAACGTCCCAGCCCGGCCCACTGCCATCCACCGAGAATCGCATCTGTCAGCGCGTTCACGTGGCCCAAGGCAGATCTTCCGCGGCCTACGGGCAGTTGATAAACCCAATCGACGGTAATCAAACTGTGCGTGTCGAAATCGGAAACGCCTTTGTTCAACTTAGGGTTCCACGTATTCTGAATCGCCGAGTAGGCAAATTGATTATCCAGATTTGCGCTCAACTCGTTGTTGCGCTCCGTGCCGGAATTCATATCGAGCGACTTGGAAAATGTGTAGCTGAAATCCAAGGTCACGCCATGCGCCGTCGGATGCCTGAAAGTAAACTGCAATGCGTTGTAGGAACTCGTGCCAATCGTAGCCCAGGCATAGAGCGAAGAAAATTGGCTCTGCCAGAAGCGCGATTGTGCCGGGCAGTTATAACTGAGGCCAGTCTGATTATTCGTGCAGTAAACTTCCATGTC
Organism: Acidobacteriaceae bacterium; assembly: GCA_027364815.1. Taxonomy (GTDB): domain Bacteria; phylum Acidobacteriota; class Terriglobia; order Terriglobales; family Acidobacteriaceae; genus CAIMNN01. Next base: position 2,355 of record DAHXOQ010000080.1, read on the forward strand.
GGCAAGCGCGGTCGTCTCGCCGTTGGTGTAACGGTAAGGGGACCACTCGTTGTTGAAGATTGCCTGGGTGGCCGATTCCCCATTAAAGTCGAAGTTGGCCATGTAGTTGAAGACATTTTCAAAGTAAGGAATGGATTGAATATTATTGTTGACCTTTTGTAAAGCGGTACTGCCATCAACATAAGTGAAGGTGCCATACTGCGCCGCATCCACTTCCGCCGAGAGCTTGCGCGCGGCAGTAAAGTAATCGCCACCACCCTGCGGATCAACGAAGTCTACCGGCTGTGCGAGGTCCAACTGCTGGAGCAAATGCCGCCCCATCCTTCCCACGTACGCCATCTCAAAAACAAATCCGGCCGGCAATTCGCGTTGAAATGAAAGGTTGTAAGAAATTGCATAGGGTGTCTTCAGCCGATTGTCCATTCCCCAATCAATTCCAAAGAGCGCCGGCGGTGTATAGGGGAAAGTTTGCGTCGGCGAACCAGGAGGCAACGGGATCGCGGGCAACGCATTTCCACCGGTAAATCGCGGCGAGTTCTCAAACCCGAGCGATTCGGCAGGATTATTCAGCGTCGTACTCAAGCCGAAGGAACCCTCCTGGTCAAACGAGTTCACCAGTCCCTCGCCATAATGATCAAAGTACATTCCGGCGCTGGCGCGAAGTGAGGTCCTCGGATCCGGCGAATAAACCGCACCTATGCGTGGCGCAACGTTGAGCTTTTGCTTAGGCCAGTAGCCCGGAGCATGATTGGCTTTACCTGATGGCGCAAACTCCAGCAGCGGCTCGTAAATCTGACCCTGCTGCGCGGCAGCTTCACGCTGCTTGTACCACTGGTCGGTATTAATCGTCGGCGAAACCTGTTGGCCATTTGTTTCGTATGGAGTCTGCAAGATTGTGTGCCGCAAGCCAAAGGTCAGAGTCAGATTGTGACGCGCGCGCCAGCTATCCTGCAAAAAATATTCAAACTCGTTGGCGCGAAAGTTCCGCTGAATAAATGCGCCATCCGGCAGCGCAGCCGCAGTCGTCGGCGAAGTCACATTGTAGTTATAAACATTGGCGATATATGGCACAGTCCCCATCAGCGTCGCATAGGCCTGCATGTACGAGTTCGCAAATCCAGTATTCGCAACCGTGGGCAATCCGATGGAACCCGGATCAGGAAGTGAAGCCGAGGCCATCCACGCATAGTTCGTACTGGCATTGTTGTAGCTGTTCGCGTCCGTTCCATGCTGGTTGGTAATCATGCGCCAGTTGCCGCCAACGGAAAATGTGTGTGCGCCATGCGTCCAGTTCAGCGTGTCAATGAGGTTTTGCACCGGGACATGAAGCACAGTGCGCCGCGTCTGCGCAGTAGGCTGGGTCAGGAATTTCACATCCACGTAATCGCCCTGCCCGAGGCCCGACGTCTGATAACCCTGACGCGTGTAACCATAACGGATATCGTTCACAAGATTGGCTGACGGTGTCCACGTGTGACCAAAGGCAATTCCCTTGGTGTTGTCATCTGTGAAGCTCGAGGGTGGTTGCCCGGGAAGATTCTCCACTCCCGCTTGCGTGTCCTTCTGCAGATTGCCCCTTACAAAAATCCGGTGTGCATTGTTGATGGTGTAATCCATCTTCAGGATGCTTGTGTTCTGCGTAGATGGCTGCGGTGAAGGAAAGAAGTACGAGCCATAATTGAGGCCGTCACCTGACGCGTTGCCTGTCATTGTCGGCACACCCGCGTAATAGCTCAAAATATTTGGATCTGGTCCGGGGCCCCACGGGCAGACAGTCGATCCATTAAAGTAGTTGCCCGGGCTCTGGCAAGCTGCGTCGAGGTGCGCGAGATCCTGCCCATTTGTAGCTGTCGAGGGAATCGCATCCGTGTTGCTGTTGCCATCAACATACTGAAGCGTCCCCTGCATGAACTGCGTGGATGGCACGGTTGCCAACACCACCTGGTCGATGGCGCGCCTCAGTCCCTCATAATTGAAAAAATAAAAAAGCTTGTCTTTCTTTGCCGGCCCGCCAATACTTCCGCCGAAAACATTCTGCACATATTTCTGCGGAGTATTCGGCAGCCCAGCGGAAAGTTGACTGTTCTTATTGAAGAAATCATTGGCTACTGTATTGGTTGGTCGATAGTACTCATATAGTGCGCCGTGATAAGAATTCGTTCCTGATTTTGTCACCAGGTTCACTTGCGCGCCCGATGAGCGACCCGCCTCGGCTGTTCCGTTGGAGGTGGTCACACGAAACTCTTCAGTCGAATCTAATGTCGAACGCAGAACACCCGTGAAGGCAGTTCCTCCAATCTGGTCGTTGTCGTCGAGTCCATCGACTGTGATATTTCCCTGGTCGCTGCGCCCACCTGCAACAGAGCCCTGCCGGCTATCGACAGTATTGGTGCCCATGTACAAAACGCCGGGCTGCAAACTCAAGAGCGAAACCGGATCGCGACCCTCCATCGGCAGCGCCTGAATGGTCGCGTTGCCCACGGCGTTTCCAATTGTCGCGTCAGTCAGGTTGAGCGAGGCCGCCATGGAACTCACGTCTACCGTCACCGTATCCACGTTCAGACTCAATTGGAAATCGAGTGTTGCCGGCTGATTGACCAAGAGCTCAACGGTGCGGTTCTGCGGCGCAAAGCCTGCTGATGTAACTGTCACCAGGTAATGTGCAGGAGGAAGTACTGGAAAAATGTACGCGCCCGAGGAGTTCGTCGTCGTTTGTTGCGCACGTCCCGTCGCGTTGTCAGAAAGGGCAATCGTCGCGCCCGGTACAAGAGCGCCGCTCGGGTCCTTCACTAACCCACGCAGCGAGGTTGAGGCCGTCTGCGCAAAGACAGACACCAGGCTCAGGGTTGCGCCCAAAGCCAAAACTAAAATCATCAAAGTAAATCGAATCGTGCTTCGATTCATTACTCGCTTCAATGCGCATTCCCCCGATTGTGGTTTCTCTCTGGTGCGGTCCCGCAAGCCTCCCGGCTCATTGAATTTTACAGTCTGTTAACAAAAATGAATAAAGAAAATTAGGCGGGCACTCTAACCAGCCTTTTCGGAGATTCGGGGTGTCGCATTGTGGAATCCCACCCTTCTTGTAAATCGCAATGAATTGGGCACCAGGTGGAGCAAGAATGTGCCATGAACTTTGGGTGCCCGGCTTCTTTGTGATAATGGGAGCGAAGATAACGTTGCTGCACGGAAAGAAAAAGGAATGAAGGAATCCGTTGAGAAGATGAGGATGGTCCGCGTAGTGGTTAGTGTTGTGACGGTCGGATTGCTTGCCTCGTTGCTGGTTGCGGCACAGCAGACGAGTGCGGGCACAGGGCAACAGTCAATACCAGGCCAGAGCACGGATTCTGATGCAACGCAGGAGAAGAAAGCCGAGGCCCAGAAGCCGGAGAAGAAGAAAAGCGCGAAGCTGGCCAGCCAGGCAGTCAGTGAATTGCCGCTGAATGGACGCGACTTCAGCACGTTGCTTCTACTGACGGCGGGCACGATGACGGATGTGAATGGCGCGACAAATTTTACCCAGCAGTTTGCCATCAACGGACAGCGCGGTGTGGAGGCGGTTTTTGCGATGGATGGCGCGGATATCAGCGATCCGGAAATGGGCGGCAGCACGTTTACAAATTTCAACGTAGATGCGATTCAGGAGTTGCAAACAACTACTGGATGGATGCCGGCAGAGATTGGGCGCGGTGCGGCGGGGTTCACGAACATCGTCACGCGATCGGGAAAGAGCGGCTTACATGGATCATTTTTTGAGTTTGTGAGGAACTCGGCGTTTGACGCGAAGAATTATTTTGACCACTCTTCGATAGCCGAGCCGGGAAGGATTCCTCCCTTCCGTAGAAATGAGTTTGGATTCACGAATGGCGGCGCGGTGATATTGCCGCATGTTTATGACGGGCGAGGCAGAACATTTTATTTTGGGCAGTACCAGGGATTCCGCCAGGTTTTGGGGACGGCACAGGTGCTTGCGGTGCCGACCTCTGAGGAGCGCTTGGGCATAGACACGGTGCGCTATCCCGATGGCACGACGGATACGCTGACGATTCCGGTGAATCCGTTGATTGCGGGCGTGCTGGCGCGTTATCCATCACCGAATAATCCGACGGGGGCTTTTGGAGCGCGCACTTATGCAGCACCGTCGAAGGTTGCGACGGATGCGGACCAGTTTTCAATTCGCGTGGACCAGAAGATTGGAGAGAAGGGCGAGTTTTTCAGCCGTTACAACTACAACAATCTGACCGGGCCGACGACGAATCCGGATCAGACGCTGCTTGACCCGAGCTTTGGTGTGCAGTATGTGGACCGTCAGCGCAACGTGGTCTTCACCTACACGCAAACTCAGACGAAACGATTATTGTGGTCGGCATCCTTGAGTATCACGCGGACAACGCCATCGTTTCCGACTGCGAATCACACTGACGCGGCGATGAAATTCAATGATGGCTCGCTTGAACCCTTCAACGCCGCTGGCGGGTCGGTGATGACGGCTTTTGGCAATCTCTTTCAGGGGCAGTTAAACTTTGTGTGGACGAGTGATCGGCATCTTTTGAAGTGGGGCGTCGAGGCGCGACTTAATCGCGACACGACCTACTTCGGTACAAGCCCGAATGGCGAGTATGACTTTGGCGGTGGCACCGTTTATTCGCCGATTGCAATTTCATCTGCGAGCGGAAATCATGATATTCAAGCCGGTGACCCGCTGCCCGACACGATGAGCAGTTTACTGCTGGGTTATCCATACCAGTACACAGTGGCTGTTGCGCCGCCGTATATGTCGAATGGCACGCACATCGGGCCGGCTGCAGTCAGCCGCAATGATGTGAACGGATATGTTCAGGACACGTGGAAAATCAACACGCGTTGGCTGCTTGATTATGGTTTGCGGTACGAGGTGTACACACCGATCACAGAGCGTGCGCACAGGACGGCAGGATTTTTGGATGTGAATCCGCCGGCGGGCGTGAATCAGCAGTACGTGATCAATCCTCAGCCGGGGTACAACATGGGCTGGCAGGGTTGGGGTCCTCGAGTGCAGTTGAGTTGGAATGCGCCTAAGGAATTTCGCGTGCGTGCAGGCGGCGCAGTCACGGTGATACCTCCGAATATCTGGCAGGATAATTTTTTGACGGGCGGGACGCCGTATGTGATATTGCCGCGCATTGTGGCCGCGAAAAATGGCGAAGTTCAGTACGGATTCAAGATTACGCCAGCACAACTGCCGCCGGTTTATACGCCCGCAGGTGTTGAGGTGCTGGCCGATGGCAATACCAAGAAGGTGCCTGCAAACACGGTGATGGATGTGGAGCGCTACCAGAAGGATTTGGCCCTGCTGGCGCCGAGCGACCAGATTTCGCTGTTGAGTTTGAGCGCGGTGAACAGACGCTTTGGATATGCTTACCTGAATACGTGGACAGTGAGTGTGGAGCGGCAGTTTGGAAAGATGACAGCAAATGTGGTTTATGTTGGCACGTCCGCATCGCGACTTCCGAGACTGATTTATCCCAATGCGTACCCAGGGGCATATCCTGGATTTGCGCCGTACACTGAGTTCGACTCTACCGGCGCGGTGACTGGCGGATTTGGATTTGAGCAGGTGGTACACGGGAATGCGCACTCGTCTTATCACGCAATGCAAAGCTCGCTGAACGGGCAGTTGGGACACAATGGGCCGTTTCTGCAGGCTGGGTACACATGGGGAAAGTCTATTGATGATGCAGGCGGAATTTTTGGTGGCACGGGTTCAACGGGAGCAGTGGTCGTCTTCAGCCCGCAAAATCCTTTTGATACGCGTCCCGAAAAGGGCCCCTCGAATTTTGATGTGACTCATGCATTTTCAATGAGTGCAGCGCAGAATCTTTACTTTGAAAAGATTGGCGAGCAGAAACCTGCAGTGCGTATCTTCAGCGCGGGATGGCAGCTTTTGAGCATTTCGACCATCACAAGCGGCGCTCCATTCACCATTTATTCCGGATTGCAGCAAACTGGAGCAGGCACAATTGGCGCAGACCGCCCTGATCAAATTGGGAAGCCCGAGCTTTCGACTGCGCACAGTTCAACGCGCAGACGCGAAGATTATTTTGGGCAGGGACAGAACAACGCGCAGTACTTTTCCATACCGGTTGGGGTTACTGGCGGCACAGGGCCGAACGCAGGACGATTTGGCACACTAGGTCGCAACACGTTTCGCGGGCCTGCGTATTATGATTTTGATTTTTCGCTGATCAAGACGACGCCGGTGATGCGCAAGGCGAATGGAGCCGAGCGCGCGGATCTGCAATTTCGCGGCGAGTTCTTCAACATCTTCAATACGGTGAATTTTGGCTTGCCGGCGAATACGATCAAAGGCTCTGGATTTGGTGTGATCAGCAAAACAGCCGGCACATCGCGACAGATTCAGCTCTCACTGAAATTGATTTACTGATTGCAATGGTGATTAGAGCGCGTTGAATATAATGACGTCCCAAGTTCGCGTTGCGTAACCTGGGACATCCGGTCATTCTCGAGGTATCTAGTCTAAGAGCCAGCAACATGGAACCCCTGCTCTTAGAACGGAAACCTGACCGTAAATATCCCATTATGATTATTCTTGTAGAACTGACTCGTCGCTATCTGAAATCCACCGCCTATCGACATTCCTACTCTTTTCGTCAGCTTGAATCGTCCCGCCACAAATCCCGGCGTGATATAGTTCAGCGTCTTCCCTGCGTGTTCTCCATCCTGAAAGTGTGTCGTGTTGAACTCAATCTCCGGCCACAACTTCTTCATCACGCGATATTGCAGCGTGTTATTCCAAAGATAATTTCTTCCGTTCGCAACTTCATTGTTCGTCGGAATCTGCACCCCGAAAGTTCCCTGCGCGTCAAAGTTACCGAAACCTTTGCCATAGGCAATCGTCGGCGTAATCGTCGCAGAGTTCGCACCCGTCACCTGGCCATTAGAATATGTTCCAGTCGGAATGCTCCAACCCAGAAACGCAGTCAAAATATAATTCCCGCTCTTTTCGTTTCTCGACAGAAGCCGGTACTTGACGAGGAATGCTAGATCGCCCGAGCCATTCTTTTGGCTTGGATCGCCGCTGTAATTGAAATAAGGCGGAGCCTGGATTATCAGCTCTGTCTTGTACCACGGAATCAGTTCCAAACCCTTCGCTCCATCATATTCATTCCACATATATCCGTCGGAATGTTGCAACCAATCCTGATCGTAGCGCAGCTCTTCTTCAAGGCGCGGCGTAGTTGTCGCAATCGGCGTCATCCAGCGCGGCTGTTCGCTCTGCGTCTTGTCCACCCGCGTGAACCAGTTTGCAAAATACCCATTCTGCCCGCTCGCAATTGTTGATGACACAAAAAGAACCGCCGCAATAATCAACTTCATCTTGTGAACATTGCCTCCGGGGGAAAATAGCCAAGTCTAAACATATTAAACGATTTTAGTCGAATAATATTAACGAATCCATACGATATTTCAATCATTCGTCAATGTACTTCAGATGAAGTGAGTTCCGGGTGTAACCTTGCATCATCGCAACGTGTTGGGCCCTACTGTAGTGGCCTGCATGTAAGGTGAAAACATGGCCCAGGCAGAAGTTCTTTTGACACCACGTGAAGCGGCAGCTGAGATTGGCGTCAGCTACGCCACCATCAAGCAGTGGATTCTTTCCGGCAAGCTCGCCAGCACAAAGACACCAGGCGGTCATCACCGCATCCCGCAACGCTCACTGACACCGCTGATGAAATCCACACCTGGCAAGCCGAGGATCCAGTCCCGCGAGCGCTTTCGCACCGTCAGCGGCCGCAACCAGTTAGTGGGGAAAATTGTGGAAGTAAAAATCAGCGGGTTGCTCGCCAAAGTTGTGCTCTCCATCGGCGATCAACAGATCACATCCATCATCACCGCCGACGCAGCGCGCGAAATGCAGTTGCGCAGAGGCCAGACAGCCGCAGCACTGATGAAGTCCACGGAAGTCATGATTGTCCGCATCTAAGCGCGTCTATAACAGTCTCACAGTTTCACAGTGGCTGGAATTCAGATGGTTTTGAGAAATCGTCTATTTATATGTGGTTTGTTTTGAGA
>DAHXOQ010000081.1 GCA_027364815.1 Acidobacteriaceae bacterium
GTTCAACACGATCCAGGTGCTGGTGGAGCACGGCGACGAGGTGATTTTGCCGGTGCCGTACTGGGTGAGCTTCAAGGACATCATTCAGTACGCGGGCGGCAAAGTTGTCCTGCTCCACACTGAAGAAGCAGAAAACTTCCGCATCACCGCTGATGCCATCGAGCGCGCCATCACGCCGAAAACCAAAGCCATCATCCTGAACTCGCCCTCGAATCCTGCCGGCTCTGTGGTCACCGCAGAAGATCTCGAGCGCATCATCAAGCTCGCGCATGATCGCGGCATCTATCTGCTCCTCGACGAGTGCTACGTCTATCTCAACTACGCCGCCAAGCCCGTCTCCGGAGGTTCGTACACTTGGGCCAAAGAGCATCTGGTCATTCTCGGATCGCTCTCAAAAACCTACTCGATGACTGGATGGCGTGCAGGTTACGCCCTCGCCTCCAGGCAGGTGACTGCCAATCTCTCCAAGCTCCAATCGCAGTCCACATCAAACACCGCAAGCATGGTCCAAAAGGCTGCCATTGCTGCCCTCTCCGGTTCGCAGCAGTGCGTTACCGAGTTCCGTGCCGAGTTCATCGAGCTGCGTGATTACATGCTCGCCAAGCTCGCTACAATCCCCGGAATCACCTGCACCAGGCCCGAAGGCGCCTTCTACGTCTACCCCAACCTCTCTGCCTTCATTGATCCCTCAGGCAAAGGTGGTCGCCCCAGGAACACCCTCGAACTCGGATCGCGTCTCCTCCACGAGGCGCACGTCGTCACAGTTCCCGGCGAAGCCTTCGGCACAGACGCGCACATTCGCCTCTCATACCCAGTCACCCGCGAGAACATCGACGAAGGCGTGCGCAGAATTGGCGATTTTCTGGACAAACTGCGGGGCTGAATCTAGCCCCCGTCAGCTCATCAGTCCCAAATTGCGGTCTTTTTCAGCCCGCAACCCCAACAAATCTCAACTCAAAATCGATTGTTTTTCCCTCTTTTTACTCCATTTTTTGGCTACTGTCCCCTTATTTTTCAAAAACGTGTCCTCTGCACTGTGCAAAGGTACTCCAGTTCAAGTAGGATAATTTTTCGCCAATGACGACATCTATCGATTTCCGTCCCGTGATTCTGGCTGGTGGCAGCGGTACCCGCTTCTGGCCCCGCTCCCGTCGTGCGCGCGCAAAACAAGTCCTTGCGCTTGATGGGGAACGCTCCATGCTTCAACAGACAGTCGAGCGCTTGATGCCCATTGCCCGCGCCAATGAAACGTGGATTATCACGAATTCGCATCTGGCCCACGAGATCGGCGAGCAATTGCCTGACGTGCCCTACGCGCACATCATTCAGGAGCCAGCCGCGCGAAATACGGCCCCGGCCTGCGGATTGGCCGCCTTCATGATTGAGCGTCAGAATCCCAATGCCGTCCTCGGCGTCTTTCCCTCCGATCATGTCATTGCCGACGAACCGCGCTTTCTCAAAACACTGCAAAAGGGAATTGCCGTCGCCGCCGCCGGTGACAATATTGTCGTCCTCGGCATTGAAGCCTCGCGACCCGAAACCGGCTACGGCTATATCGAGACTGGTGACTACACCAAAGATGATGTCGCTCTCCATGTCCGTCGCTTTACCGAGAAGCCAAACCTGATTCGCGCCGGTGAGTTTGTCGCCGCCGGAAATTACTACTGGAACTCGGGTATGTTTTTGTGGTCGGCTAAAACACTGGCCAATGCCGTCCGTGAACATCTGCCCGAGACCGCCCCAATGCTCGAAACCATTGCCGCTGCATACGGAACGCCGAACTTCGACGAGGTCTTCAACTCGCTCTATCCCAAATGCGAAAACATCAGCGTCGACTACGCGATTCTCGAACCGCGCTCGGCCAAGGGCGAGCATCTTTCGCATCTTTATTGCCTGCCCGCTGAGTTCAGTTGGAACGATCTTGGCTCCTGGTCCTCGCTCTACGACTACCAGATGGAGACGCGACTGCGTGGCGATGGCGACGGCAATGTCGCCGAAACTGATGGCCATCTTTCCGTCGACGCTGCCAACAACTACATCTACAGCCCGCGCAAGTTCGTCGCGCTCGTCGGAGTTGAAAACCTGGTCATCGTCGACACCGACGACGCATTGCTCGTTGCGCACCGCGACCACTCTCAAGACGTAGGCAAGGTCGTGCGTGAGCTCACCGCCGCTGGTCGCAATGATCTCTTGTAATTAAACTGCTTTTACACAACGACCCTCTCATTTCAAAATGAGCGTCTATGACTTTGGCGAGTAACTGAGAACTGACAACCGACAACTGAGAACTGAGAACTGTATTTTTATGTCTCACCCACAAGTCAAATTTGGAACCGATGGATGGCGCGGCATTATTGCCGATGATTTCACCTTTGCCAATGTGCGCATCGCGGCAGCGGCAATCGCCGCTTACCTGCACTCACGTGTTGGCACTGAAGAAGATCCCTCCAGGGGCATCTGCATTGCCTACGATTCGCGCTTCGGTTCAAAAGCTTTTGCGCGCATCTGCGCTGAAGTAGTTGCAGCTACCGGAATCCCCGTCGCGCTCGCCGACGACATCACCCCCACTCCCGCGCTGAGCTATGGGGCACGCAATCACGGCGCCGCCGGCGGTATCATGATCACTTCCTCGCACAACCCCGCCCAATGGAATGGCGTGAAGTACAAGGCCTGGTACGGCGGCGCAGGCAAGCCTTCAATCATCTCTGCCATCGAAGCCAATCTCGGCGCACCGGTTCCCGCACCAGCCACGCCAGCCAAAATTGAAGAAGTAAATTTCCTTCCACCCTACCTCGAAGCAATTCAGAAATTCGTCGATCTTGATTTGATTGCGCGCTCCGGCCGCAAATTTGCCATCGATTCCATGTACGGCGCGGGCCGTACCATCCTCAGTGAGATCTTCACCCGCATCGGCGTCGACCATGTGCAGATTCGAGGCGAAATCAATCCGCTTTTCCCCGGCATCAACCCCGAGCCAATCGAACCCCACATTCGCGCCCTCGGTGAAGCCGCTCTCAAATTTCATTGCGACGCCGGACTCTGCACCGACGGCGACGCCGACCGCATTGGCGCAACTGACGAGCACGGCGTCTTCGTTGACCCGCACAAAATCTTCTCCGTCATGCTGAGTTGGCTCCTCAAGCGCAAAGGCTGGCCGGGCGATGTGACGCGCGCCTTCAACACCACCAAAATGCTTGACCGCATCTGTGACAAATACGGACGCACCCTCCACGAGCATGGCATCTGCTTCAAATATGTCTGCGACTTCATGCTCGAGCGCGAAATCCTCATCGGCGGCGAAGAGTCAGGCGGCATCGGATTGCAGCGCCATCTCCCCGAACGCGATGGTTTGCTCAATGCGCTCATTCTCGCCAACATCATCGCCGAAGAAGGCAAGACTCTCGGCGAATTGGTCGCCGATCTCCAGGCTGAGTTCGGCGAGCATCAATACGGGCGCATTGATCTGCACATTCCCGACGCGCTGAAGAACGCTGCCATTGAGCGCGCACGTGGACTCAAGTTGGGCGACTCTTCCTTTGCCGGAATGAAAATTCTCAAAATTGAAAACCTCGATGGTGTGAAATTCTTCCTCGACAACCCCGAGGCCGCAACCAAATCGAATGCTGCGGAAACCTGGCTCCTGCTCCGCGCTTCCGGTACTGAGCCATTGATGCGCATCTACTCCGAATCCTGCTCCATGCACTCCGTGACCACGCTGCTGGAAGCTGCGCGTACCTTTGCAATGGGTAGCTGAGTTCGCTCTATCGCAGTACCGAACACTCGCTCAGCGTTGATTGAACGGATCCAGATCCAACCACTTGAAAATCTATCTTGCCGGGGATTGGCAAGCCATTCACATATTGATAATCGATTTTGACAATCAACGTCTGGAATTGTGCCGGCGTTGCTCCCGTTGGTTGAATATGTCCAACAAAATAATTTGCCAGTAGCCCCTTGTCTGTATTCATATAAGCTGGTTCAAACTTCGTCGTGCCGCTGTCCATGTAAATATCAAAATGTTTCAGCAAAAAGCTGTTATCGAACTCCTCGTAGACCCTTGTAGAGCCGTCCTTGGCGTTGATTTTGATGGCATCGGTGCCTTGACTCATTTCAATTCCCTGTGTATTGGCGGGTATCGTCGACCCATCGACAAATGGCGTCCAGAACTGCAAAAATCCTGTAAACACCTGGTCCATTGCACCGTGCATGTTCTTCATTAATTCTTGCGATTGCTGGGCATCGGCGCCGGTGGGCTCATTCCATTCCAACTTTGTGTTGCCGTTGAAGCGGGCGTGCAGTTTGACTCCGACTGTGCTCAGCAGTACTACTCTCGAATCATTCGGACTGACGCTGGTGCCCGGATTTGCTTCTTGAAAGAGTTTTTGCCAATCTATATGGACTGAACAGTCGAATCCACTCAAGCCTTCACGCTTGGTGGAGTAATAAAGTTTTGCCATTTTTGCCAGCAGGGCGTCGTTCGCCGTGGATTGCACAGTGGCTGTTGCACTGGAGGGGGAAGTACTCTGCGCTTGCAACCTGCCGTGGGGCATCTGTAAATGCAAAATGAACACTAGCGACAGAGCAAATCCTCTATAGAGACTACTTAAGCGCATGACGAGCCAGCTTTCTTTCGAGCGATATTAGTATGCGTTAACCCCAAGCTGGGGGTCAAAGAGTTTTACCGCAATATTCCACAATATTGGCCCCTCCATCTGGCCCCTAAAGATTTTAATTGTATATTTATGCAGACTCCGATAATTTAATTGGAAATCATTCGTGACCGTTGGCTCGGCTTTTTAAGGCCTCGCTACATCGGCATTTCTTTCCCGCTTGCCTGATGGCAAAGTTTATTCAACGGAGTTGGTACATTCAAGGATCAGCTCAAGTGCAGGGGCTCATCCACAAGTAGACTTCACCGAAAAATCGCACGCAAAATTGACAGCAACACAAAGCAGAAATATCAAACGTAACGATTGAAAACTTTGGAGGGTACTGACGTGAAAAAGATCCTATCGAACTGGCTTTTGATCATACTTCTGTCTGCGAGCGCAACACTCGCACTTGGCCAAGCCACCACATCACTGCGCGGCGTAGTCAAGGATCCCAGCGGCGCATTGGTTCCGGGCGCAACTATCACGCTCTCGGACAGCTCAACCGGCGTCACTTATCACACCACAACAAACTCCGCAGGCTTCTATATTTTCCCCGTTGTCGCTCCTGCGCACTATCTGATTACCATTAACTCCACTGGCTTCGCCACGGAAACGCGTTCTGCCGAGTTGCTGGTCAATCAGCCGGCGACCATCGACTTCAAGATGAGTGTTAAAGCGGAAGCCGTCACCATTGACGTGAGCACCAGTGCCCAGACTCTGAATATGACAGATGCGACGATCGGCAACTCGGTCGGCAATGCGACTATTCAGGCGCTGCCGATGGAAGGCCGTGATCCCGTCTCGCTCCTGAGCTTGCAGCCCGGCGTGCTCTACTTTGGCGCGCAGACCAGCACTGCAGACAGCCGCCAGGGCGCAGTTTCTGGTGGACGCTCTGACCAGGGCAACATCACTCTCGATGGACTCGACGATAACGACCAGCTCAATGGAACTGCTTTTCAAGGTGTTTTGCGCTCCACCCTTGATTCAACTGAAGAGTTCCGCGTGACCACCTCAAACGGTACGGCTGAAGCAGGCCGCTCTTCCGGCGCACAGGTAAACCTCATCACAAAAGCGGGAACAAACAACTTCCACGGTGCTTTGTATGAGTACTATCGCCCGACAAACACTGTCGCAAATGACTACTTCCTGAAAAACAACGAATCTAATTCAGGTCAGCCCAATCAGCCACAGCACTATGTGAAAAATGTTTTCGGCGGCAGCGTTGGCGGCCCCATCATTAAAGATAAGCTCTTCTTCTTTTTCAACTACGAAGGATTGCGCCAGTCCATTGATCAGGTCGTGCAGGCGACTGTACCCACTGCAAGTTTTATGGGCACTAGTCAAACCTCTTATAACGGCGTCCTCCAGTACATTGACGGTAACAATGTGACTCATATGCTTTCAGCTTCACAAGTCTCTGCGCTCGATGTGGGCTGCTCAGAACCAGGCAATTACTTCAATGGCTCTAATGTTTGCCCCTGGGGAACTGGAGGTGCTGCTCAGCCCGGTGCTGATCCGAATTTACTCGCCTACCTTGCCACTGAGCCTGTTGCAACCGGCTCCGCTTCTGGCGATGGATTGAACAGCGGATCATATTATTTTGCCTCTCCACTCCCTACCACGCAGAACACAAGCATTTTCAAGCTTGATTACAACCTCAACAGCGCCAATAAATTCTTTGCGCGCGGCAACCTGCAAAAAGACACAAACGCAGGTGCGGCGAATCTCCCCGGACAGGGCCCGGCAAGCTTTACAGACGACAACACCAAGGGATTTTCACTTGGACATACCTGGACCCCAACCGCAAATCTCGTCAACGACCTGCGTTATGGTTTCATTCGTCAGGGCTATCAAAGGGCAGGACAGGGTGTCGGCGATTATGTTTTCATCCGCTTCTACACGCAGCCAACCGCACAGACCCGCAACACAATTCAGCACGTTCCAGTGCATAACCTTGCGGACACGCTGAACTGGACCCGCAAGGCACACACATTTTCATTCGGCGGCAACTGGCGGCAGATCACCAATGAGCATGGCACCGACGCAAACTCATTCAATGGAGCCAGCACCAACCCCTACTGGCCCGCTATTGGTACTCTGCCCGACCCGGCCTCAATCGGATTGCCTACGGTTCAAAACACAGGCTTTTTCAACTCCTATGAGATTGCTTACTCCACATTGGTGGGCGATGTCAGTCAGTTGACAAATGTTTACAACTACAAAGTTGCAACACCTACCACTGCTACCGCACTACCTGATGGCGCCTTTGTTCAACGCAACTTCCGTTCCAACGAATTTGAGTTCTTCTTGCAAGATTCGTGGAGAGTTCATTCCAACCTCACTTTTACTTATGGCGTGCGCTACACAAACCTGCAAACACCTTACGAGATGAATGGTCAGCAGGTCTCGCCGACTTTGAATACGGATGCCTGGTACAAAGGCCGTGAGGCTGCCGCGCAACAAGGGCAAATCTACGAACCCATCATGGCCTTTTCTCCCTCAGGAAAAGCGAATGGACAGCCCGGGCTCTACCCCAAGCAAAAAAACAACTTTGCACCTCGGCTGGGTGTGGTTTACTCGCCCGATACCAAAACATCTATTCGCGCTGGTGCCGGCATGTACTTTGACCACTACGGTGAAGGCCTCATCAACTCCTTCGACCAGGAAGGCTCCTTTGGCTTGAGCACTTCTTTGAGCAATGCGGCGGGTGCGTATGGCTTCGAGAATTCGCCTCGTTTCACAGGTGCGCACAACATGCCTGACTATCCGCTTCCTCCTGTCACTCCGACGCAAACCTTCCCCTATGCGCCACCGTCGGGATTGGCATCTGGCTTCGGCATCGACTGGGGCGTCAACAACCGCATCAAGACGCCTTACTCTGAGGCATTCAACTTATCCATTCAGCGTGAGTTGCGTGCAGGCTTCACAGTTGAAGCCGACTATGTGGGTAGGCTTGGACGCCACCTGCTTGAACAGCAGGATCTTGCTGAGCCCGTCAATTATGTTGATCCATCCGGTGGTGGCAGTTACTTTAACGCGGCCACGCAACTCTCAAAGCTCGTTGATGCCAACGGAGGAAACCCGGCGGGACTGGTCAATCCGATTCCGTACTTCGAGAATGTCTTTCCCTTCATGGCCAATTTGGATTACGCCGGTCAAAGCGCCACTCAAGCCATCTACAAGCACGAGTGGGCGCCGAATCGCGGATCATCGGGAGAAACATTTGCCCTCTTTGATCTGGATATGGCTTGTCAATTCATATACAACAACTGTCCATCTACACCGCGTTTCTGGAACCAGCAGTTCTCTTCGCTCTATGCCTGGAATTCCATCGGCACCAGCTCTTACAACGCGATGCAGCTCACTCTGCGTCATCCTACTTCTCACGGTTTTACATTCGACTTCAGCTACAGTTTCTCCAAGTCGCTTGATATGACCTCGGGTACTGAGCGTGCCAACGAACTGGGCTCAAATGGAGACAACGGCTTCACCAGTTCGGCAATTCAGAACACATGGAATCCAAAAGCCAACAAGGGGCCCTCTGACTTCGACACGCGCCATCTCATGACAATTGATTGGGTTTACGTGCTTCCGGTTGGTCGCGGAAAACAGTTCCTGAGCGGATCCAGCCGCGTCCTTGATGCATTTATCGGTGGATGGCAGTGGGCCGGTCTCTCTCGCTGGACAAGCGGCTTGCCATACTCCTTCTATCAAGCGGGTTGGGCCACCGACTGGCAGCTTGAAGGATGGGGTGTTCAGACAGGTAGCATCAATTTCAAAAAGACAAAGAACAGCTCCGGATTGCCCATGATCTTCGACACGGCAACTCAAACCGCTATCAACAATGGCATGCGCAATGGATTCCCGCTGCGTAACCCTTATCCGGGTGAAGCTGGGCAACGAAACGCATTCCGTGGCGATGGCTATTTTGACATTGACTCTTCACTCACCAAAAGCTGGAATATCGCCAACTGGGCCACACTTAAATTTGCGGCAGAATACTACAACATCACAAACACTCCGCGCTTTGATGTGGCCCCGAACAGTCTGAATCCTTCGCTGACCAATGGAACCCTCGGTACCTACGGAGCGACTCTGGCATCCGATGGTTACCGCCGCCTGCAACTCGGTTTGCGTATGGATTTCTAATCAATTGTTGGCTCTGAAATCATGCGCCGGTGGACTCCCACTCCACCGGCGCATTTTTCGTTCTTTAAATGTCATTGCGCTTCTTTAATTTAACCGCAACCAAATAGAATGATCTTCAATCTCACTTTCCCTGTATCAGCAAAGGCAAACAGAATGAAACTTCGCGCACGCATACTCCTGCTATTTGTAACTTTCGCCGCCGCCATCACTCTTTCCACTCACGCTCAGAGCAATCTACCCACCATCTCGCTCGATGAATACATGAACACGACCGAGATTCGCGAACTGCGCCTATCACCCGATGGATCTGCTGCAGTCATTGAGACCGAGTCGCCGGATTGGAAGGCTGGCACTTTCCGCGAAGACCTCTGGATCTGGGCCGCTGACAATGGATTGCGCCCGCTCACACACACCGGAAACGAAAGCAGCGTTGAGTGGAGTCCAGATGGAAAGTGGATTGCCTTCCTCGCCGAACGCACTCCCTCCTCATCGGACGGCGGCTCAGGCGCATCGGACGGCGAAGATGAATCGGATACTGCAACCGAATCGACATTCACGCGCATCTGGATTATTCCCGCCAACGGCGGTGAAGCGCTTCCTCTGTTTGAAGAGAAGCTCGACGTACACGCATTTGCCTGGGCGCCTGACAGCGCATCCATCTACTACTCCGTCGCTCAGCCCATGCCCGCCGATGAAAAAGCTGAGTACAAGGAAAAATGGCAGGACGTGATTCGCTGGCGTGAACACTTGAGAGGCGACGCAATTCTCCGCCAACCGGTTAAAGAATCGCTTGCCGCAGCATTAGCCACTCCACTCCCTCACGATAAGGAATCAAAGGGCAAGGATGCAAAGGAATCAAAGAAAGCAGCGAAGGAAAAATCAAAAGAAAATGCTGATCAGTTTCCGGTTCTGGCGACGCAGATTACAACCTCACCTCTGCAAATTGCTGAGCTAACTCTATCGCCGGATGGAAAATCCATCGCCTTCACAACCGAACCCGCGCATCTTCGCGAAGAAGATCCCTCAGAGTACGAGCTATTCGTTACTTCCGCAGATCCAAAATCCACCGCGCGCCAGCTCACTCACAACGAGGGCATCGAATCAGAGATTCACTGGTCGCCAGACGGAAAATTCATTCACTTCCTCGTCCACGCCGGCGCAGGATACATTGAAGGCTCGTATCGTGATATTCAGGGGCGGCTCTACCGCATCGACCCATCCACGGCCAAGGTTGAACGGCTCGGCTCCTCTTTCGATGGCTCCTTCGAGGAGTTCACTCTGCTCAGTGATGGTCGCGAAATCGCCGTCGGTCTCAAATCACTCGAGCGCCAGCTCTACTTCATCGATGGCGCAAATGCCACTTTGCTTCCCGGCGCAGCAGGCGCATACGCCAATCTCAATGCCGCGTTGAAAACCCCCGCGCTTCTCCTCACCCACTCCTCCATCAACACCCCCGCGCAAGCCATGCTGGTCACCGATCCGCTCCATCCAGCCGATGCAAAAACCACCACCACGCTCACCCATTTC
>DAHXOQ010000082.1 GCA_027364815.1 Acidobacteriaceae bacterium
GGCGACGTGCACCCGATTACGGTGTTGCAAGCCGGCCCATGCGTTGTGACGCAGCTCAAGACGGTTTTGAAGGATGGTTACGACGCGGCCCAGATCGGATTCGTTGAATTCGTGAAGGCCTCGAACCTGACCAAGCCCGAGAAGGGCCACCTGGCCAAGACTGAAGCTCCTCCGATGCGCGAATTGCGCGAGGTTGCTCTTGAAGCGGAGAAGGACGGCGATGTGGGCGTCAAGGCCGGCGATCGCGTTCTGGTTGATCTTTTTCAGGATGTAAAGTTTGTTGACGTGATTGGAACTTCGAAGGGCCGCGGATTTGCAGGCGTTGTACGCCGCCACGGTTTCGGAGGCGGTCCCAAGTCACACGGTCACATGTTCCAGGTGCAGGGTTCAATCGGCGCATCGAGTTTCCCGTCGCGTGTTTTTCCAGGGCAGCGTATGCCGGGTCACATGGGCGTTGACCAGGTCACGGTGCGCAATCTGCGCATTCGCGGCATCGATATTGAAGAGAACCTGATCATGGTTGAGGGCGCGGTACCGGGCTCGCGCGATGGTTATGTGCTCATCTCGAAGGCCAAGACTCCACCGCGCGAGCGTCGTGGATTCGCCGGCAGCGGCACAGTTGATCCGTTGAAGGCTTCGAAGAAAGCAATGGCCAAGAAAAAGTAGCACCTGCGGTGCGGCCAGCGGCGCCTTGCGGCGCTGAAGTGAATTGGGTAAAAGCGCCTTCGGGCGCAGTAACGAATTGAAGACGCTGAGCAATTTCAAATTGTTGAGCGATCGAAAGAAGAAGACGATGGCAAAAGTTGACGTAGTAAATCTCGAAGGCAAGAAGGTTGGCACGGTGGAACTCGCCGATGCTGTCTTTGCCCCCGAGCAGGTGAACGAGGCGCTCCTTTGGGAGGCGGTGAAGCACTACCGTGCGAGCCTGCGTCAGGGTACGGCCGCGACCAAGACGCGAAAGTCGGTTTCGGGTGCCGGTAAGAAGCTTTGGAAGCAGAAGGGCACGGGCCGCGCACGTATCGGTTCGGTGCGCTCACCTCTCTGGCGCCACGGCTACACGGTTCACGGACCTCAGCCGCGCAGCTACGATTACGCTTTCCCGCGGAAGAAGCTTCTCGGCGCATTGCGTGCCGCACTGGCTTCGAAGCTCGCCGACGGCAAGTTGACGGTTGTTGACTCGCTCGAACTCAAGGATGCGAAGACGAAGCTCTATCGCGCAGCTCTGGATAAGTTGGATGTGACGCGCACGGCACTGATCGTCGAGAGCGGCAAGGAGCTGACCAAGGCGTTGCTGCTTGGTTCGCGCAATCTCAAGGGTGTTGAGCTGGTTTTGAACAACGAGGTTCACCCTTACGATCTTCTGCGCTACGAGCGTGCGATTTTCTCGAAGGCCGCCATTGAGCAGCTCGGCGAGACGCTCATCAAGACGGTTTCAAAGCGCAAGCTTGAAAAGGAGGTCGCATAATGCCGACAATATTCACGACCATTCGTCGCCCTCTGATTACGGAAAAGGGTTTGGCGGTCAAGGAGACTCAGGGGACGCTGGTTTTCGACGTTGCTCCCGAGGCCACCAAGACCGAAGTCAAGCAGGCTGTTGAGGCTCTTTTCAAGGTGAAGGTCGCTGCGGTTCGCACGGCCAATGTCCTCGGCAAGGAACGCCGCCGCGGCCAGTACACCGGATTCAAGCCTGATTGGAAGAAGGCTTACGTCAAGCTCAAGGCCGGAGAAAAACTGCCGGAGTATGTGAGCAACCTCTAAGCAGAGGAAGCCTGCAGCCAGTAGTTGCCAGTAACAAACTGCTGCTACGGGCTCAAATGAGATGGATTATCGGAGTCAGGCGCAGAGTGAAGCGCCGAATCTCCGGAGAAAACTGAGAGTGGGCCAGGCCTGAAGCGGAACAAAAGCTGGCTGGACACTTTCGAGGACAGAAGACAATGGCAATCAAGACATTCAGACCGATTACGCCGACCCTGCGCTTCAAGACCGCGCTGGTCAACGACGACCTGACGACGTCGAAGCCGCACAAGCCGCTGCTCTCGATCCGCAAGCGGACGGGTGGACGGCGCAACGCGGGCGATTTGACGATTCGTCACCATGGTGGCGGTCACAAGCGCCAACTGCGATTGATCGATTTCAAGCGTGACAAGTACGGGATACCGGGCAAGGTTGCGACGATTGAATACGATCCGGGCCGCTCGGCGCGCATCGCGCTGATCAGCTATGCTGACGGCGAGAAGCGCTACATCCTTCAGCCTGTGGGACTCAAGGTCGGTCAGACGATCAGCTCCGGTCCCGAGGCCGATATTCTGATTGGCAACTCACTGCCGCTCAAGAACATTCCTTCCGGTACGACGGTTCATGCAATTGAGCTCCGCCCCGGCAAGGGCGCGCAGCTGGCCCGTTCGGCCGGCGCGCAGGCACAGCTCGTAGCCAAGGAAGGCGATTACGCGCTTCTGAAGCTGCCCTCGGGCGAGACCCGCAAGGTTCTAGTCGAGTGCATGGCGACGATTGGCCAGGTCGGCAACACGGATCACGAAAACGTTTCGATTGGCAAGGCCGGACGCAACCGCTGGAAGGGCATTCGCCCGACCAACCGCGGCGTCTCGATGAACCCTGTTGATCACCCGCACGGCGGCGGCGAGGGCAAGACTTCCGGCGGCCGTCACCCGGTTACCCCATGGGGCCAGCCAACGCGCGGCTACAAGACACGCAACAACAAGCGGACAGACGCCTTCATCGTCACCCGCAAGACGAAGTAGAGGCAAGGGAGATTTATGGCACGTTCAACGAAAAAAGGCCCGTTTGTGGATACGCACCTCACCGTGAAGATTGAGGTGCTCAACAAGGCCAACGACAAGAAGGTTGTGAAGCCCTGGTCGCGCCGTTCGACGATCTTCCCAGAGTTTGTGGGGCACACGATCGCCGTTCACAATGGCAAGAAGTTCATACCTGTCTACGTGACCGAGAATATGGTCGGCCACAAGCTGGGTGAATTTTCCCTGACGCGCACGTTCAAGGGGCACACGGCGAAGTCGGCCGAAGCGGGCGCAAAGCCAATGTAAGTCGGCTTGAACCTGGGGCAGGCGAAGACGTGATGGAACTGGACGTTATCGAATGCTGAGGGCAAAAAGCGGAGAGAATCTGGTGGCGGCTCAAACGAGCTTGCCTGTAGAGATTAGGAAGGCAAAGAGATGGCAGTAGCGACGAAGAAGAAGAAGAATGCAGCGAGCGCCGTGCGCGAGTATCGCGCCGAGGCCCGGTTCCAGCGTGTGTCGCCGCAAAAGGCGCGCCTGGTTCTGGAATTGATCAAGGGCCGTGGAGTTCAGGAGGCGCTGGAAACAGCCGCTTTCACGAAGAAGCGCATCGCGCCGGTGATCAAGAAGCTTTTGACCTCGGCGATCGATAACGCGCGTTATGTTTCGGGCGAGCAGGGTGTTGATGTTGATGTGGACGATCTCTACGTCAAGTCGGCCATTGCGAACGAGGGCCCGCGCATGAAGCGCATCCGTCCCGCGCCCATGGGACGCGCCTTCCGGTACCAGCGTCGTTTGTGCCACATCATCATCTCGGTTGCCGAGCGCAATGCGAAGGCTGATCTGGTTACGCGTGTTGATGACGCACCGGCAGTAGTTGAAGGCAAGAAGCCGGCGGCGAAGAAGGCTGCTCCGGCGAAGAAGGCCCTAGCGAAATCGGCACCCGCGAAGAAAGCTGCAGCGAAGAAGGCTGCGAAGTAGTTTTTAACTGGCCGAGTTTTTCGGCTGCACATTATGGCCCGCAGTTGGGGCCGACAAATGACGGATCTGATTAACGGTCCAGAGGGTTTTGAAGGAGTTACAAGTATGGGTCAGAAAGTCCATCCTTACGGATTCAGGCTCGGCGTCAACAAGCCGTGGCGTTCGCGCTGGTTCTCAGAGCGTGACTACAGCAAGATGCTGATTGAAGACATCAAGCTCAAGGCGGAGTTACGAGACAAGCTCAAGGCTGCGGGCGTCAGCTCGGTTGAGATTGAGCGTCCGGGCAACAAGCTTCGCTTCCTGATCCGCACCGCGCGTCCGGGCATCATCATCGGCCGCAAGGGCGCGGAGATTGAGAAGCTCAAGACGGAGCTGGGCAAGCGCACGAACCGTGATGTCTTCATCGACATCATCGAGGTGAACAAGCCCGAGCTCGACGCACAGCTGGTCAGCGAGAACATCGCTCTGCAGCTGGAGAAGCGCGTCAGCTTCCGTCGCGCGATGCGCAAGAGCGTTGATTCGGCGCTGCGCTTCGGCTGCAAGGGAATCAAGGTTCGCGTCTCGGGCCGTTTGAACGGCAACGAAATCGCCCGCTCCGAGTGGTATCTGCAGGGACGTCTGCCGCTGCACACGCTGCGCGCCGATATCGATTACGGCTTCAGCGAAGCGGAAACCACGTACGGCATCATCGGTGTGAAGACGTGGATCTATCGCGGAGACATCTACGAGCAGAAGCGTCGCCAGGTGCCCGCGGTTGCCGGAACGAGCGTATTTTAAATAGTTGTCAGTCACAGGTACGAGCTGGGAACTGAGAACTGAAAACTGAGAACTGTTTTTTAAGAGGGATTTCGTTATGTTGCAGCCAAAGAAAGTTAAGTTTCGCAAGCAGCAGAAGGGCAAGATGCGCGGCAAGGCATGGCGCGGGTCGAGCATTTCATTCGGCGAATTTGGATTGAAGGTCATGGAGTGCGGCTACATTACGGACCGCCAGATTGAGGCGAGCCGTATTGCGATGACGCGTTTCATCAAGCGTGGCGGCAAGATCTGGCTGCGTCTCTTCCCGGACAAGCCGATCACCAAGAAGCCGGCCGAAGTTCGAATGGGATCTGGCAAGGGCGCACTGGACCATTGGGTTGCAGTGGTCAAGCCGGGCAAGATTCTCTTTGAGATGGAAGGCGTGACGCAGGAAATGGCTCGCGAAGCCATGCGCCTGGCATCGAACAAGCTGCCTCTGCGCACCAAGTTTGTCATGCGCCCAGGGGTTGTGAAGACAGAAGCCGTCAAGGCCAAGTAGTTCGGGCAGGAAATTTTGCAGGAAAATGAATCGGCGGGCTAGATGCTCACCGGACTGAAGAGAGAAAAGAAATGGAACTGACCAAGATTCGCAATTTGAGCGATGAGCAACTGGTGACAGAGCAGAAGCAGGCTGCGGAGAAACTTTTCCGCCTGCGCTTTCAGCTCTCGCTGGGGCAGAACGATGGCGTGAAGATGATTCGCGAACTCAAGAAAGACATCGCCCGCATCAAGACGGTGGCTCGCGAGCGTGAACTCACAGCCGCAAAGGGAGGCAGCTAATGACGGAAGCAACGAAGGCAGCAACACCTGAAGCAGTCGGCGCGCGCCGCAACGAGAAGGTGGGCGAAGTGGTTTCGACCAAGATGCAGAAGACCATTGTGGTCGAGGTCGAGATGCGCAAGGCTCATCCGAAGTACAAGCGGATTGTGAAGAGCTCAAAGAAGTTTTACGCCCACGACGAGCAGAACTCGGCCCGTGTCGGCGACGTGGTCCGCATCCGCGAGACCCGGCCCTTGAGCAAGCTCAAGCGCTGGACTCTTGAAGAGATTGTGCGCCGGTCATCGATTGTTCACATCGACGAATCCGTCGTGCTTGACACGCAGGTAGCGCGCTAGTTGTAACGAGATTTGCCGTACCAGAAGTAAGGAGAACGAATCATGGCAGTACAAATGAGATCCATGCTCGCCGTCGCCGACAACTCAGGCGCGCGCAAGCTCCAGGTGATCCTCCCCCTCGGTGGCGGATTGGGCAAGACGGCCGGACTCGGCGACATAGTCACCGCGGCTGTGAAAGAAAGCTCGCCCGACGGCACAGTGAAGAAGGGCAAAGTAGTGAAGGCGGTCATCGTCCGCACGCGCAAAGAGCATCGCCGCCGTGACGGAACCTACATCCGCTTTGACGAGAACGCGGCCGTGATCATCAACGACGTCAATGAGCCGGTTGGCACACGCGTCTTTGGCCCGGTAGCCCGCGAACTGCGCGAGAAGAAGTTTTTGAAGATTGCCTCGCTTGCACCAGAGGTTGTCTAGATTTATTGGGCTCCGCTGAAGTGAGGC
The DNA here is from genome assembly GCA_027364815.1 of Acidobacteriaceae bacterium. Classification (GTDB taxonomy): domain Bacteria; phylum Acidobacteriota; class Terriglobia; order Terriglobales; family Acidobacteriaceae; genus CAIMNN01. The sequence goes on from DAHXOQ010000082.1 coordinate 6,086, forward strand.
GGGCGCAAATCACCGGTGAGTTTTCAGAATCGCCAACAACAGCTTGCACAAAGCAACAACAAGAGAGAACGCGAAATGCCAAGTTTGCACATTCAACGCAACGACATCGTTCAGGTCATCACCGGCTCGGGCTCGGGCACGAAGAAGCAGGGCCGTGTACTGCGCGTCTTCCCGGAGACGAGCAAGCTGCTCGTCGAACACGTTCACGTGGTCAAGAAGCCGGTGAGTTCGAAGCAGGGTCAGCGCACCAAGGGCGGTATCGCCGAGCAGGAAGCGCCGATTCACATTTCGAACGTCGCGCTCGTCTGCCCCACTTGCGGCGTGGCGAAGATCGGCTTCAAGGGTGAGGGCGGCAAGCGCTATCGCGTCTGCAAGAAGTGCGGCAACGCATTGCCGGCGAAGAAGAATTAAGCGGCTCTTCCGCGCGAGCTTGTCATGACGGCAAGCAGCGGGAACGAGTCAAACGGGAACCAATCATCGGGAACCAGGGGGGAACAACCCCCAACCCCTTCCGTAACGGTAAACGGCGAATGGGTTCAGGAACGCAGAAGAACGCAGACTGAAAGCTTAACCACTCCGAAGACCGGAAGAAAGAGAGACAAGGAAAATGGCAGCACGATTGAAAGAGAAGTTTTTGAAGGATGTCGAGCCGGCTCTGAAGAAGGAGCTGGGACTCGAGAACTCCATGGCAGTGCCGAAGCTCGAAAAGATTGTCCTGAACATGGGACTCGGCGAAGCGACGCAGAACAACAAGCTTCTTGACCCATTGGTTGCGGATCTTGCCGCAATCGCCGGCCAGAAGCCCGTGACGACCAAGGCGAAGAAGTCGATTGCGGCCTTCAAGGTTCGCGAGGGCATGCCTATCGGTGTGATGGTCACGCTCCGCGGAGACCGCATGTATGAGTTCCTGGACCGGCTGGTGAACGTTGCGCTGCCACGCGTGCGCGACTTCCGCGGCGTTTCAACCAAGAGCTTCGACGGTCGCGGCAACTACACGCTCGGTCTTCGCGACCAGCTCATCTTCCCCGAGATTGATTACTCGCGGGTAGAAAAGCTGAAGGTCATGAACATCACAATCGTGACCACGGCCATGGACGACAACTCGGCGCGCGCATTACTGCGCCATTTGGGAATGCCCTTCCGTCAGGGCGCGTAAGCGGAATCGAGAGGATTTATGGCAACTACTGCAAAGAGAGTGAAAGACGCGCGGAAGCCGAAGTTCAGCTGCCGCAAACACAACCGCTGCCAGATCTGCGGACGGCCTCGCGCCTTCCTTCGCAAGTTTGGTCTCTGCCGTCTGTGCTTCCGGGCACTTGCGCTCAAGGGCGAGATTCCCGGCGTCGTCAAGTCGAGCTGGTAATAACCAGGGATCAGGATTCAGAAATCAGGGATCAGGGAATGCCTTCTTAGGCGGCCTCTAAGTTTCACGATTGATCACTGAAATATCGACTGAACCCTGAGACCTGAATCCTGAAACCTGTATTAACCATTCCCGCTGGTTCCCACCTAAAAATGGGCGAACGGGGGATGAAGGAGAAAGAATGAGTCTGACCGACCCAGTAGCAGATTTTCTGGCACGTATACGCAACGCAATCCGCGCGCGCCATCAGAAGCTCGATCTTCCCGCGTCAAAGCTGAAGACCGAGATCGCCCGCATCCTCAAGGAAGAGGGCTACATCCAGAATTACAAGACCCAGGAAGAAGAGGGCAAGCTGATTCTGCGCGTTTACCTGAAGTATGGCGCCAGCGAGCCGGCTATCCGCGACCTCGCCCGCGTCTCGCGTCCCGGCTGCCGCGTTTACATCGGCCGCGACGAGATCAAGCGCGTCCAGGGTGGACTTGGAATTTCGATTCTCACCACGCCGAAGGGTGTGATGACAGGCCGTCAGGCACGCCGCGAGGGCGTTGGTGGCGAGCTGCTTTGTGAAGTCTGGTAAAAAAGCAGGCAACTGCTTTCACCGGCTGCAGTGGAACGCTTTACCTAGAGCAAGACTCTACTTGGTCTGCTCCATGCAATGGCGGGACTCGCAAGCCAATTGAAGGGTTCAAAGAATGTCACGTATTGGAAAAAAGCCGATTGCACTTGCAAAAGGCGTGAAGTACACGGTTGAGGGCAACACGGTTGTTGTCGAAGGCCCCAAGGGCAAGGTCACTGCGCTTATTGCTCAGGGCATCACGCTTGAGACCGTCGACGGCACGCTGCATGTGAACCGCACAAACGACAAGGACGCCGCAGTTCATGGACTGACGCGCGCACTGGTTTTTAACGCGGTGCATGGCGTGACTGAAGGCTGGAAGCGCGAGCTCGACATTGTCGGCATTGGTTACCGTGCCGAGTTGAAGGGCAAGGGGATGGTGGTCTTTACACTGGGCTACTCGCACCCGATTGAATTCCCTCTGCCCACCGGCATTGAAGTTGCAATCGATCCGAAGCAGACGCACCTGACGATCACCGGAATTGACCGGCAGAAGGTAGGCCAGGTGGCCGCCGACATGCGCTCGCTGCGCAAGCCGGATCCATACAAGAACAAGGGCGTTCGCTATTCGGACGAGAAGCTCAAGAAGAAGGCCGGCAAGACGGGCGCGAAGTAATTCAGACAGTTCTCATTTGTCAGTTCTCAGTTCTCAGTAACTGTAGAAACTGAGAATTGGGAACTGAGGACTGAAAATAACCGAACGGCGCCGCACAGGCGGCTCCGCTGATAGGAAACGACGATGATTACGCAGACTAAGAGAAACGAGACCAGGCAGCGCGTGCATGCGCGCGTGCGGGCCAAGATCTCAGGAACAGCAGAGCGCCCGCGGCTCAATGTATTCCGCTCGCTCAACCACATTTACGCACAGGTGATTGACGACCAGAAGGGGATCACTGTTGTCTCAGCCTCCTCGATCAAGCTCAAGACCGGCGGCAACATTGCAGCCGCGAAAGAGATTGGCAAGACGATTGCCGAGCTTGCGATTGAAAAAGGCGTGAAGAAGGTGGTCTTTGACCGCGGCGGCTATCTGTATCACGGGCGTGGCAAGGCAGTGGCCGATGCAGCTCGCGAAGCAGGACTTGATTTCTAACCGTTTCCCTCGGGCTCATGAATCGGGCTCGAAAGAACAGACGAGAGAACAAATGACAATACTGAAGAAAAAAATCGATGCCAACCAGTACGACCTGAAGGATCAGGTGGTGGCCATCAATCGCGTGACCAAAGTGGTCAAGGGCGGCAAGAACATGTCCTTCGCAGCGCTTGTCGTCGTCGGCGACGCCGCTTCGGGCGTGGTCGGCTACGGCTCAGGCAAGGCCAAGGAGGTTCCCCAGGCGATTCGCAAGGGAATCGAATCGGCCAAGAAGAATCTCTTCAAGGTTCATCTGACCGACACGACAATTCCACACCAGGTTCTGGGCCGTTTCGGTTCGGGGCAGGTTCTGCTCAAGCCCGCACCTGAGGGCACGGGCGTGATCGCGGGCGGTGCCGTGCGCGCCGTGATGACCTCTGCAGGCGTGCAGAATGTTCTGACCAAAAGCCTCGGCTCGGCGAACCCGCACAACGTCATCAAGGCGACCTTTGACGCTCTCACGCAGTTGCGTGACCGCAACGATGTTGCCGCACTGCGCGGAAAGAATGTGGAGGATCTGTAACGATGGCAACCAAGACGGCTACCAAGACGAAGAAGATCCGCATTCAGTACTACCGTTCGGCCATCTCGACACCGACCAAGCACAAGCTGGTGGTCAAGGGCCTGGGCTTTACGCGCCTCAACCAGATTGTTGAGCGCGTGGACAACGAATCGATACGCGGCATGGTCAAGGCCATTCCGCATTTGGTACGCATCGTAGAGAACTAGCAGCGCTTCACTGGCTGCACACTTGAACGCGAGTCGCTGCGAAACAAAAATCGCACCGGCGTTAGCGAGGAAAAAATGGCAAAGAATCTATCTAATCTGCGCGCACCGAAGAAGGCTAATACCGGGCGCAAGCGTGTCGGCCGCGGTATGGGCTCGGGCATGGGCAAGACTTCCACCCGTGGCCACAAGGGCCAGGGTTCGCGCTCGGGTTCGTCGCTGATGCGTGGCTTCGAAGGCGGCCAGATGCCCCTTCACCGCCGCCTGCCCAAGCGCGGCTTCAACAATATCTTCCGCACCGAGTACACGG
>DAHXOQ010000083.1 GCA_027364815.1 Acidobacteriaceae bacterium
ATGGCCCCATGCCAAGGAAGATGCCGTTGTAGAAATATCCCGAGCCATAAAATCCCATCGGCGCGCAAGCGTAAGGCGCGTAATCGTAATATCCGTACGAGCATACCGGTTGGATACCAACTGCAATTACTATCTGCGCCTTCGCTGCCGGCACCAATGCCAAAGCTGTGAAGACGACTGCTGTACCAATTAAAGTTTTTATTGTGTTCATCTGTGATCCCCTTCAGGTTTCGGTTTCCTGGGCTGCGTTGGGCGCTGCGTTGCCGAATCAATCAATCCGAATCAAGCAGCAACCATAAGGGGTCCCGTCCATCTATGAATGCTTGCGAACCTTCACGGTCCCAGATCTATCTACCCTTACAAATCCCACGTTAGACCTGCGCCGATCCTGGTGTCTGAGCAAAATAACGCACTTTCATCTAATAAACTGCATCAATCCGCGTGTCTGCGCTTGAACAAACAGAATTGAAAAGATTGCTGCGCGCCCCATGGCGTCGCGTGCATCTGCCGCTCACTTTGAATCAACTCGAATTCCGCCCCCAACTCAGCTGCAAGCGTCGCGGCGTCATACCGCCGTACCTCAAGGCCGCTGCACTTTTCCGGGCCATCGAGCGCAAAGCATCCAATCAGCGCATGACCACCCACTGCAATCGACTGGCGCAATAATTTTTTGTATGCCGCGCGATCCTCAGCCGCTGTCAAAAAATGAAAGACCGCACGATCATGCCACAGATCAAAACTCCCCACACGATCAACGCTCGTCACATCCGCGCAAATCCACGCAATCTCGGTTGCTCTCGACCCTGTCCGTTTTCTGGCACGCTCGAGCGCCGCTTCAGAAATATCCAGCACCGCAACTTCATACCCGCGCTCAAGCAGCCGCTCACACAATACTGAAGACCCGCCACCAACATCAATCACGCGGCCAGTCGCGCACGCCTTCGCAATCAGCGCAAGCGATGCCGATGGCTCCGCCTGCGTCCAACTCAACTCCGCTTCATCTTTCGTTTTGTAAATCTGTTCCCAATGCTCTGCGCGATTCATCGTTTACGTCACCGTATTGTTAATTGACTGCACTATTTTCTAATTATTTCTCCGCCGAAAGAAACGCCAACTCCGGCGGCAACGCCCGGCGCATCTTGCCCGCAAATGCAAAGCTCACATGCGCATATCCGAGCACCTTCTGCGTCGCCGAATTCACCACCGGGTATATCACCTCAAACTCGGTGCGCTCGTCTTTCCCCGGCTGCACGCGATACTCCTTCGGCTCATACCAGATGCATTGCGTCTGCGTCTTTGCGCCAAACAACTTGCCGTAGTCCTGCGACTTCGCAATGTTGATTCCCTTGATCACCTTCTGATCGCTCACATCAATAATCTTCGGCACCGCATTCAAAATCACAAAGGTCTTGATCGCCGCAGTTCTGAAGGGATAACTTACCGTCCCAATCGTCAATCCATCCGGGTCAGGATTCGGATCAATCGCGCTCAAGTACGCACCCTCAGTCGAAAAACTCGTTGCAAAGGCCACGCTCTCCGCCGGCGCATGATCATCCTTCATCAACTGGAGCAGCGTCTCCTGCGTCCCTTTTCCCGCTATCGTTGCATCGTTGAGCGCGTTCGCTGCTGTCTCACTTGGCTTCCATACTGAATGGCTGTCAATTTTAGCAGCGCCTGTCTGGCTCTTGCCCACCATCGCCACTGCAAGCACCGCGCAAAGTATCAGTCCAACACCCGCACTCCGTTTTGATTTCAACATGATTTCAGCCCCTGATGCGCTTCAATTTCACAGCACTCAGGATTCTACGCCAATGAGCTGACGATGGAAGTTTAATCTAATTTCTGCTACTCAAAGCGCTTCGGTGCTGGCAGCATCTGCTGATGCAGCACGCGCACGATTCGAATATCTTTCGCAATCAATCTGTAATAAATCGTATGTCTGCCTTGTTCGTGTCTATGCAAACCACTGCTGACTGAATCGCACGCACGACCCATCCCCGGATACTCTGCCAAACTCTGAAAACACTCATGCAGCTTCCGCACATATTGGATTGCTTGCACCTTACCCCATTTTTCATGTGTATAGCGAGCAATCTCGCGAAGATCGACCTGCGCTTCTGCTGAAACTTTATACTTTTCCAACACTGCCTGCCTTCGCAGCTTCAAGCTCATCTATATAATCGTAGAGTCGCTCAAAGACTCCATCCTCAGCATCACCACTCGCATCACCTACGGCGATTGCCTCACGCAGAGCCTTCATCTTCTGTTCAAACTCTTTCTCGTCACGCTCCAAGAGCCGCAGCGCAGTACGCATCACCTCGCTGGCATTTGAGTACCGCCCGCTCTTTACGCGCGTCGTAATGAACTTATCCATTTGCGCAGTCAGATTCACATTTCTCGTCGGCATCAAAGCACCTCTCATTGCCAGTATAAGCCGATTGGCATACTTTGCCAATGCATATTGCAGCCTTCTCAATATGGCCATTGCAGCTTGCGATCTGTCTATTTACTTGTCTGCCAGCGGAGTAATATCAATCGTCCGTCCCGTTCTCGCCGACTCCCGTGCCGCTGTCAGAATTTGCATCACAATCATATTGGTGCTGAGTGAACTCAGATCGTCTTTCGGATCAATCTCGCCGTGAAGCACGGCAGCAAGATAATCAAGCGAGCTCTGCTGATTGGTGGCCAGCGCCGGAGCCGCATGCTCCTGCTTAACTGTTTGGCCTTTGTAGCGCGTGCGAACTCGATCAGCGGCTTCTGTAATCAGGTAGCCGTCAGTGCCGTAAACTTCCATGTCTTTGCGCGCAAAGCTCCACGTCCATGATGGCTGCAAAACAGCCTGTGCCGTTGTGTAGCGCACAATAATCGTGGCGTCGTCGTCAACCTTCGCATAGCGCTCGGGCTTGTCAGTCAGGGCAACAGCAGTCACGCTGACGGGAGTTTCGCCGTGCATGATCAGTGTCATCAGGTCGGCGCCGTAGCAGCCAAAATCAAAAATCGCTCCCGCGCCGGCCTGCTTCGGATCGGTGAGCCAGTTCAGAAATGTATGACTCACACCGATCTCCTGCGGGCCTTCGTGCCCATCATGCACAACCACGCGGCGTATGGTTCCAAGCTTTCCGTTATCAACTTCGCGCAGTGCTTCTGCGTTGCTGGCGTACCACGTGGTCTCGTAATTCACAAGCACCTGAATGTGCTCCCGGCGGGAGATACTCCGAATCGCCAGCGCGTCCTCCATCGTTGTTGCCAGCGGCTTCTCAACCATGGCCACTGGCACATGATGTTGAGCAGCTGTCGCAATGGCTTTGCGATGGCCCACAATCGATGTGTAAACCAGCACTGCGTCAGGATGCGTCGCATCGATCATGCTTGCTTCGTCGGAATAAAAGAGGCTACTCGCCAGCGAAAAGCGTTCGGAATAATTTGCGACAAGTTTCTTGTCCTCTTCGGCGATACCGACCAGTGTGACATTGTGATTGCGGCTAAGCGCGTCCAGTATTCCCAAAGCATGATCGTGCACCAGCCCGGCAATGGCAACACGTACCGTGCGGCCGGCCGGAACTGCTGCGTGAGTTGTTGCGCTTGTCCCCTGCGCATCACTGTGAGGCAATGAGAGCGTGATTGCCACGAATAAGAAAAATACAGCAGTGCCTGATTTCATGTGTGTGCTCCAGAATATCGAAAATCTAAATCACTTGATTCCAATCCATTCCATAGTAATTGAATGCGAATATCCGTGTGCATTTGTCTGCGGGAGTGTTGCCACAGCAATAATTTCCATCAGCAAAAAGCCCCGCACCTTTCGGCGCGGGGCTTTTCCTTGCTGCCAAACAATTTCAGTTAGGCTTTCTTCGCTTTGCTTCCGCCAATCCTCATTCCGTAGAACGAGCGGTTAACAAAGAAGACCGAGATCGCAAAGAACACAACCGACAGCACCATCGTCAGCGTCGGATTCTCATGATGGAGGCTGACTGCCAGCTCCACTGCAAGCAATCCAAAAAGCGTTGTGAACTTGATGATCGGGTTCATCGCCACTGAGGACGTGTCCTTGAATGGATCGCCAACTGTATCGCCGACTACGCAGGCATCGTGCAGCGGTGTGCCCTTCTGCTTCAGGTCAACTTCAACAACCTTCTTCGCGTTATCCCATGCGCCGCCGGCATTCGCCATGAAGATCGCCTGGTACAAGCCGAAGATCGCAATCGAAATCAAATAACCGATGAAGAAAAACGGCTCGTAGAACGCAAACGCCAGCGTCGCAAAAAAGACCGAGAGGAAGATGTTGAACATGCCCTTCTGCGCATACTGCGTGCAGATCTCAACCACCTTCTTGCTGTCCGTTACCGACGCTTTCGTCACGCCTTCAAGTCTGATATTGGCCTTGATGAACTCCACCGCCCGGTACGCGCCCGTGGTCACGGCCTGTGTTGAAGCGCCCGTGAACCAGTAAATGATTGCGCCGCCTGTAATGAGCCCGAGCATGAACGGCGCATGCAGCAGCGAGAGATTCTCAACGCTGTGCGTCAATCCGCCCGTTAACGCCATGATGATCGAGAAGATCATCGTCGTTGCGCCCACAACCGCCGTGCCAATCAGCACCGGCTTCGCTGTCGCCTTGAAGGTGTTGCCGGCTCCGTCGTTCGCTTCAAGCAGATGCTTGGCGCGCTCGAACTTTACGTCGAAACCAAAATCCTTCTTGAGTTCGGCCGCAATATTCGGCTCGTCCTCAATCAGCGAAAGTTCGTAAACCGATTGCGCGTTGTCTGTCACCGGCCCGTACGAGTCAACGGCGATCGTCACCGGTCCCATGCCGAGGAATCCAAAGGCCACCAAACCAAACGCAAACACCGCAGGCGCCAGCATCAAGCCCGCAGGATCAGTCTGCAGATTCGGAATGCCGAGGCTGAAATAGTATCCCGTTCCCATCAGCGCAACCATGCAAAGCCCTAGCCAGTAAGCGGAGAAGTTGCCGGCCACAAAGCCCGACAAAATTCCCAAACTCGCGCCGCCTTCGTCAGCCGAGGTCACCACATCCTGCACGTGCGCCGAGCTCGTCGAAGTGAAGACCTTCACCAACTCAGGAATCACAGCGCCCGCCAGCGTGCCGCAACTGATAATCGATGCCAGCTTCCACCAGATTGTTCCGTCGCCAAGATCGGGAATCATCAGGTAAGTGACAATGTAAGTCAGAACAATCGAGATGATTGAAGTGAGCCAGACCAGCGAGGTCAGCGGCGCTTCAAAATCCATCTCGTCTTTGTCGGCATACTTCGCCTTGGCAACTATTCCATTGAGGAAGTACGCGCCCGAGCTCGAAAACAGCATCGCCACGCGCATCACAAAGATCCACACCAGCAGTTGAACCTGGATCTTCGGATCATGAACCGCCAGCAATATAAACGTGATCAGCGCAACACCCGTCACGCCGTAAGTTTCAAAGCCGTCAGCCGAGGGTCCAACCGAGTCGCCGGCATTGTCGCCCGTGCAATCGGCAATCACGCCCGGGTTGCGCGCGTCGTCTTCCTTGATTTTGAAAACAATCTTCATCAGGTCGGCGCCGATATCGGCAATCTTTGTAAAAATGCCGCCAGCGATTCTCAATGCAGCCGCGCCGAGGCTCTCACCAATCGCAAAACCGATGAAGCACTGACCCGCGTAGTCGCGTGGAACAAACAGCAGAATAAAGAGCATGATCAGCAGCTCAACGGATATCAGCAGCATGCCGATGCTCATACCCGCCTTCAGAGGAATCGCAAAAAGCGGATACGGCTTGCCGCGCAATCCGGCAAATGCCGTGCGCGAATTCGCAAACGTGTTCACGCGAATGCCGAACCACGCCACGCCATAGCTGCCCGCAATGCCTACCAAACTGAACAACAAAATAATCGGCAGCGTAACCGCAATCGGTTTACCAGGCACCGGCGCCAGCCATCCAAAGTACATCGAGATGACCACCGCGATGAAGACCCAGAGCAGCATGATGAACTTGCCCTGCGTAATCAAATACGTTTTGCAGGTCTCATAAATAATCTCTGAGATTTCGCGCATCGAGCGATGCACGGCGAGGTTCTTCAGTTGTACATAAATTGCGAGGCCAAAGAGCAATCCGCCCACGCAGAAAAGCAGTCCGATTTCGAGCAGGCTGTGACCGTTGATGCCGAGGAAGCTGACGCTGGAAAGATCCGGCAGCGTCAGATTGGCTTCGCCGGCTGCTGGCTCGGCCGCATGCGCGAGCGCTGGCAGAAAAAGCGCTGCCAATGCCAACAGGTACTTGGCATGACGTTTTGAAAACAATGCAATGGAGTGCGGAATCTCGCTCACTCCATGAAAAAATTTTACCCAGCCTGTTTGTACCGAGCCTTGAACAGTCACGTTTCCTCCATTTAGGTTGTCGTAAAACAAAAGTTTTGGATGGTTACCACAACGAATGACACAGAAATCTGTTCACCTCAAGTTTTTGAGGGTCAAAAATCCCCGCATGATTTTCCACCGGAACTCTACCACCCCAACTCGCCTCTGTCGAGTGACTAGAATCACGTGTCTTTGTTTGGTAAATCGTATCGATTCAAGAACTCGGCCAATAATCCTACTTCTTTTTGTATTTTGCAGTTTACATTCTATTGTCGTTTTTTGAACCCCGCTAATCTATAGACAAAATTTCTCTATCTATAACCAGGAACAGAAAATGCCTCCAGCAGATTGTCACACTCATCCCACGGAGTACTGAATTTTTTGTGGCAAAGTTACTTTTTCGTCTTGCAAACTCCACCGTCTGGAGCTAATATGGCTCCCTCAACTCGAATCAAGACATTCCACCATACTCAGGTCGGGGGTATTGGGCATGTTAACCATTCCAGCTTTCAGCAGCTTTGCCGTTGTGCATCAAACGGATCCAGGCAACATCGTTGTCACAGGGGATATCGATAACAACAGCGTTGTCTATCTCACCAGCACCGGCGGCGATATTCACATCCAGGGCAAGGTCGACGGAACAAGCCTCGTCTATCTTCAGGCCACCAGCGGCAACATCATCATCGATGGCAAGATCGATGGCGGCAGTACCGTTACGTTGAAGGCCGGCATGAACATCACCATCGGCACCACGGGCGGCGACGGAAACGAGAAGATCGACGGAAACTCCAACGTCACCATCATCGCCGGCGCTAACATCATCTTCGGCAGTTACATTCACAAAGCTATTGTTGATATGACCGCCCACGGCGCGGTCACTCTCCCAAAGGAGATTGACAATGGCGCACGCGTGCGCGCCATCGCTGACGGCAACATCTCGCTCTCTTTCGTGCATGGCAACAGTCGCGCCGAACTCGTCAGCAATCGCGGCACGGTCACGCTCACACAAGATGTTGACCACTACAGCAAAGTCTGGCTCACTGCTGCCGGCAACATTGCAATCGGCAGCCTCAGTGGCAATCAAAACATCCAGGGCGACAGCTTTCTCTCCGCCACATCGGGCGCAAACCTCTCGCTGGGCGGGCAGATTAACGGCTCCAACACCGTAGTAGATTTCGCCGCCGGCAAATCAATCACCATCGGTCAGGGCATCTCCGGCGGAGCGGCCGTGAGGCTGATATGCGGCGCTGGCGGTTCCATCAAGCTTGGCAGTCCCATCACAGATTCGGGGACAAACGTCACTTCATTCCCGGTTGGCGCAGTTGTTCCCGCGCCTACTGTACAAAACGGCGCTGTCTTCAACCAGTCGGCATGGGCTGCTACTGATACCCTCTCTCTCGATCCGCCGCAGAACGGCACCTGGTGGGAGAACTGGTCGCAAACTTTTGGTTATGTCGTTACGCCTTCAACTATCGTTCCGCATTCACTGGAGGAGCTCGTCAAAGCCGTCATCGGAACCGGCAACGTAGACCGGCCGGACATTACACCCGTCAAAGCAGTCGGCGGAGGCTGGTCGTTTACTGACGCTTCGCTGCCTCTACAGGATCCTGCAAGCGTCGACAAAATTTCAATCATGCTCAAAGGCCGCCCTGGCCAGCAGGATCTGCACGACATTACTCAGTTTCTTCCTGACCGCGCGGCCCAACCAATGGACATGCTACCCGGTGCAGTCACCCGCAATGTAACTTTCTCCACTGCATACAATCAAACAACATTGCGGCAAGTCACCGCTGGCGGTGCGCAACTCCCCACTCCCGCTGCGCCGGTGCGGCTCATTGACACCCGCGCGTTGTGCTCGAGTTTGCAATGTCTGCTGCCGGGAATCCGAACCACCGCGCAGCCGGTGACTCCTGCCGGCGCTCCTGTCCCCGTCAATAATGAGATTCTCTTTCACGTCGAAGCAGGCATCACAATTGCCGATCTCCAGCAATTGCTCGATCATCAATTCCCGCGGCTCGCTTTTCGCGCTACAGGTGGTTCGCCCGGTGCCACGCTTGCCGGTACTCTCTCGACGGCCACGCATGGTGGCGAATTCAACTCGCAGCTCTTGGTCGATTCCGTGCGCGCAATTCACCTTGTCGGCCCCGGCGGTGAGCAATGGTGGATTGAGGGAGATATCCCTGTTGCTGATCAAGCCAAGCTGCAGGCGCGCTATCCGGCAATCGACCCACCGCACTTTATCGGTGGCACATGGTCCCATCCAACCCTGCCCGGACTGACTCCGCAGGATGTGCTCAACGCTGTCACAGTCTCCATGGGAACCATGGGTATCATCTACTCTGTCGTCTTTGTAGTCGTTCCGCAATTCGGCATTCGACAAATCTCTACCTCTACAAATTGGTCGAGTCTGCTGCTCAAGGCCGGCGTCACCACCGCGCAATTGACTGCTGGCGATCCCGCCGCAAACACCAACATTCTCAACTTCCTCATGGATGGCTCCGCCAACGGTACCGGTATCGCTAAAGCCAATAACATCTACATTGACTTGGCTATCAATCCCATCAACCAGGATTGCTGGATCATCAACCGTTCTGTTACCCCTACCCTTCCCAATGACGCCAACAACTTCACTGCAACCGACCCCATGACCGCGCTCAGCCTGACGATGGCGCGTCATGACGATTTCAGCGGAAACAAGCTCATCGCGCGCGTCTTTGACTTTTTCGGCTGGCAAACCAATCCCATCGGTTTTGCCACCAATGATATGTTGGGCAATTCGTTAGGCGGACCGGAAACTGTTGGACCTTTCACCGGGCTTTCTAATTTCCTCATGATGCAACCCAACCTGCTCGTCGGCGCAGTTGCACTCGCTTGCACACAATATCTCGGCAACATTGTCAATCAAGCAGGCAATCCAGATCGCGGCATTCAATTCTTCGGTGATTTGCTGAGCGGTTTCTTTCACTCGTTGCAGGGAACTATGCCCGGCATCAACGCTGACACCACTGGCATCGCCTACAAAGTCGGCGCCATCGGATGGCCCGACACTGGCGTCCCGGGACGAGGCCTCGAGATCGCTCTCGACCAGACCAACGCCTTCACGTTTTTGCAGAGTGTGCTCTTCGATGATGTACTCGCCAACACCATGCTCAAACAGAACAAGCCCCTCGTCGGCTATATCTCCGTCCGCGTCTGCCCAAAAACCTCCACGCTGCTTGGCATGCAGCAATACGGCCCGCAATCAGTCATGATCGAAGTTGTCGGCTACCGTTCTCCTGAAGCCAACACCGTCATGGACGAAATTCAGCTGAAAGCCCTCTCCTTCGCCACCAAAGGCCCCAAGCCTCTGCTCCACTGGGGTCTGGAAAACGCCATGATGGACGCCGCCCATTTGGCCCTAACTCCTCTCGGCCAACCCTACAAAGGCACCTTCACGCGTCTAAGCGCCTTCTCCGCCATTCGCCAATTCCTCCGCCGCACTCACCCACCCGTCTTCGACAACGCCTTCTCCAAACGCATGGGAATTTAGTTGAATAACGGTTTGGTAATGGTCTATAGAAACTCATAAACATTGGGCTTTATCTGGCTTAATCCCGAGATTTGCGTGTAGCTAACGCTCTATGACTGCAATGAATAGAATTATCTCTTAGTTATCTTAAGTGTTACACTGCAGACGTCTAACAATTCATCGGAGTCGCTTATATGAAAATTGCTTGCGCCATACCTATGTTTGCTTCAAGCTTTTGCATGTTGACGGTAATTATTGCCGGATGCGGAGGTTCCGGTTCTACCACAGGAGGTGG
>DAHXOQ010000084.1 GCA_027364815.1 Acidobacteriaceae bacterium
GAATGGGCGATGTCTCCACCGACACAGTTGACGTGAGAGTAGGAAGGCTGGTCGTCGACATATTCGACAGTAAGTCAAAGGCATTGCTATGGCGCGGCTCGGCGACAGAAGACCTCTCCGATAACTCTGGCAAGAACAGCAAGAAGCTCGCCGAGGACACTGCGAAACTGTTTAAGGATTTTCCTTCCGGAAAGAAGTAGCAATTTATGAATTCCAGAAGTTGTTGGAGGAACTAAGTTCCTTCGGAAAGGGGATAAGAATGAAGGTTCGTTCTGGTTACACTGTTGTCATTTCACTCTTGACTGCTCTGGTCTTGCTGGTCAGTGCATGCAAGCATTCTTCTAATTCAGAGGAGGCTACAAATCAACCAGCCCCGAAGCCCGCAGCGTCGGTGCCTAACATCAAGGTCACTCCACCTGTCCAGGCAAAGGCAGCATCACCGAAGCCTGGGCCAAACGCCAACAAAAAGCCTGACAACGAGGCGTTTGGCAAGGGGAAGGCCACAGTTCACCTCAAGGGAAGCACGCACGACCGTTCATTCTGGGCTGAGCAACTGGATGTCGATAACTCCGGTAACCCGGTTTTGGTGGATGAGGCCTGGGACAATCAGAACAAGATCCTTTACATCAGCAATGACCGGAACTTTACGTGCGGTAATGGGCAAATGGCCACAGGTTCCACATTGATGGCTGTCTATGGGAAGGGGAACTTGCGTAAACGGCCAGCCGGCTCTGGCTGGTGGGTCTCGGAGCTGAATGAGGGAGATTGCGGGGTGCCAAGGGGCGCACTCTACGGCTGCCGTTTTGACGCAGCCGGCAATAACAGCGACTGTGGAGGAGCCACTCTGCAATCTGAAGTGGATGATGTGGTCATCGTGCCTCTGCCTCAGTCAGGAGCGACACAAGGGAACGCGCCCGGACAAGCCACGCCTAACACAGGCAGCACTCCATCTCCATCAGGTACGGGTTCAAACCAGTAGTTGAATCCATAATCTGAAGCAGAAGAGTTGGGCCCATCCTTTAAGGGCATGGGCCCATGATGTGCGCGCGCGTTGCGTTTTTTTCGAGAGCTGGGTGGGAACCGAAACGCTCGGCATAGAAGAGTTTTTGCGCCAGCGGAGGCGGTTTTCAAGATGGCTAACCAGATAGTAAACGTACTCCATATTTGCACTGAAAAACCTTTATTAATGCGTTGAATGCACTCTATATCTACGTTGAATTCTCTGCACAAATCGTTAGCGTCCGAGTACTTATGCAGCTTCCGCTGTCTCTTAGACCCTGTTGCCTCGCACCAAATCCCCCTCCCGCTGTATGATTGTTCGGGCTTTTGGCTTCGGATTTTGTTGGATGCGTAAGCGGCCCCCGAGATGAGGATTTCCATGTTTAAGAAATTGAGTACTGTACTTGTGCTTTTTGTGGTCACGCTCCTTGTGTTTGCGCCGATCATGCGCGCTGAAGAGGGTATGTGGACCTTTGATAACCCGCCGATGAAGCAGTTGGCGGCGAAGTACAATTTCCATCCGACGCAGGCGTGGCTCGATCACTTGCGGCTTTCGAGCGTGCGCATGAATGATGGCGGGTCAGGCTCGTTCATCAGCGCCGATGGCTTGCTGCTGACGAACCACCATGTGGCCAGAGGGCAACTACAGAAGAACTCGACGGCGGAGCATGATTACATTGCCAACGGCTTCTATGCGACGACTCCGGATCAGGAGATGAAATCGCCTGATATGGAAGTGAACATTCTTGTCGGCATGGAAAACGTGACCGAGAAGGTTCAGGGCGCGGCCAAGGGAATCAAAGATCCGAAGGACGCGATCAAGGCCCGCGAGGCCGAGATAGCAAAGATTACCAAGGAGAGCAAAGACAAGACGGGATTGCGCTCCGATATCGTGAGCCTCTACAACGGCGGCGAGTACTGGCTGTACACGTACAAGGCCTACACCGATGTGCGCATAGTTTTTGCACCGGAAGAGCAAGCTGCGTTTTTTGGCGGTGACCCGGACAACTTTACTTATCCGCGCTATGACACGGATATGGCGATCTTCCGCGTCTATGACAATGGCAAGCCGCTGCACACGGATAACTATTTGAAGTGGTCGGCGAAGGGTGCGGCGCCGGGCGAACTGGTTTTTGTTTCAGGGCATCCGGGATCGACGGAGCGCGATGAGACGATGGCGCAGTTGCTGGTTCAGCGCGATATCGTTGGCCCAGGCGTGACTGAATATTTGCAGCGCCGCGTTGCCGATGCACAGAAGTTTGCCGCGCAAGGTCCGGAGCAGGCACGCCTGGTTGCAACGACGATCTTCGGTTTGCAGAACAGCTTGAAGGTATACATCGGCCGCAAAGATGCGCTGGCAGATAAGGCGATCCTGGAAAAGAAGCAGGCCGACGAGAGTGACTTCCGCGCGCGGATTGACGCGAATCCTGAATGGAAGAAAGAGTATGGCGGAGTGTGGGATACGATTGCCAAAGGCGAGGAGCTGGTAAAGCCCGAGATCAAAGGACAGATCTTCCGCCGCTCAGATAGCCGCTTGCTGGGAATGGCCTTGCAGATTGTGCAGTATGTGACGGAAATCAAGAAGCCCGATGGCGAGCGCTTGCCGCAGTATCACGATGCCGGTTTGCAGACGCTGAAGTTTCAGTTGGCATCGCCGGCGCCGATTCCGGTCTCGCTGGAGAAGCTTTACATGACGACGGCGCTCTCGCTGGGCACGGATAAGATGGGCAAGGATGATCCGTACTTCAAGGCGATATTGAACGGCAACGACATTCCGACAACCGTGAACACGCTGATTGACGGCACCAAGATGGGCGATCCTGCTTTCCGCAAATCGCTGATGGATGGTGGCGAAGCGGCGGTTGCAGCGTCAACGGACCCGATGATAGTGACGGCGCGCCGTCTGGATCCAGTGGTGCGCGCGAACCAGATGCGGCTGCGGGATACAATCTCGACGATCCTGACGCCTGCTGGAGAAAAGCTGGGCAAGGCTCGCTTCCTTGCGTACGGCCGCGATGCGTATCCGGATGCGACCTTCACGCTGCGGTTGAGCTATGGAACGGTGGATGGCTATCCGTACAACGGTACGATTGCGCCGCCGTTTACGACCTTCTACGGGCTCTATGATCGCTCGGCGAGTTTCAGCAACAAGGATCCATTTGATTTGACGCCAAAGCAAGCGGCCGCATTGCCGAAGCTGGACTTGTCGACACCGCTCAACTTTGTGACCACGAATGACATTATCGGCGGCAATTCAGGTTCGCCGGTGGTGAATCGCGAAGGCGAGTTGGTGGGCCTGGTATTCGACGGCAACATCGAGTCGATGGCCGGCGATTTTGTTTACGACGGCTCCAAGAACCGCACTGTAGCCGTACACTCCGCAGGAATGATGGAGGCGCTGAGAAAGATTTACGGCGCCGGCGCATTGGCTGACGAAATTGAAGGAAAGAAGTAGGTAAGCAAAATTAATCCCCACTCCTTTAGATAAGGGAGTGGGGATTTTTTTTGGATTACTTGAGCGTGCGCAGGTAGGCGATGACTTGCCAACGTTGTTCTTCAGGCAGTCCTGACCAGGAAGGCATGCCGTGGCGCAGATCGCCCTGACGGATGAACCACTGCAAATCGCCATCGGTGCGTGAACCGAGTTGGTCGTTGCGCAGTGCGGGTCGCTTGTGTCCGTCGCCGCGTGCTTCCGATTTGTGGCAGGCGGCGCAGTGATCTTCATAGACGCGGGCGCCGGCGAGGGCAGCTTGCGGATTTGAGGCGAGAGGATTGACGCGGTCATGTTCTTTTTGCGGAACCGCGGCCCAGTGATTAGATATACCCGCGCCGAGTGCGATGCCGACAGTGGCGAAGACGATCAAAGTTAGAAGCAGATTGCGGAAATTAATTTGACTCGCGATCATTACTCACCACTCCTTCTGAAGTGTCCACCAACTTGTTCGAATTCATAAGCCAGGCCGACGCGGTAGATGCGGTTGAGAGTGACGGCTGTGAGACCGAAGCCCGGAGAAAAGCTTGCACGCAGGCCTTTGGGCAGTTGCCAGCCTATGGTGGGCGCAATGTAGTGCGAGGTTGAGCGCATGGTCAGCGCGAAAGTATCGCCTAATCCACCATAGGCTTCAACGCCGGCGATAAATTTTTCTGCGCAGAAGGTGCAATTATTTCTACTCGCTGATGCACGCAAAGGACGCGCGGCACCGAGCGCATAACCAAACTCCCAGGGCGAATGATTCATGTCCTTCTCGGCGAGGAAGTTTTCCGAAATATTCCAGTGTTTCAGGTTTGAGGAGAGAATCAGCTTCAACTCCAGCTCGTGCTGATGTTCTTTGCGCGAGATGCCGTTTGGAATAGCCAGAGCACTTTGTGAATCATGACCGACAACTTCAATGATGGTCTTGTCAGCGCCGGAAATATTTTCGTACTCGACATAGAGGAGGGGGTTGATCCAATGCTCGGTCATTAAGGGGCGGACGCGATTCTCGACGCGAAAACCTGTGAAGATTGTTGAATCACCGCCGGTCGCCTGACCGTCGAGATAAAGCTCACTCGTCCACCAGGCGCGCAAGCCATATTCGAACTCCATCGCCGTGGCGCCAAAGCGGCCGCTGACATCGGGCTGACCGAGAGCGGTCTTGGTCTCAATCTCCAGATTGCCGGGCTCCTCCAGATCCTGCGAATAGGTTACAAAGTAGGGTTTTTCCTGTGCGTGAAGCCGACCACCCGCCTGAATGAGGTACAAATTTATTAGGCACAGAAAGCCGAATGATAATCTTATTTTATTCAATAACAACAACTTAAAGACCTCCTCAAAATCCGACCATTTTGGTCTGAATTAAACTAAGACTAAAACAGTCCGATATATTCGGCAAGCCTGAGAATTCACATACTGAAACGCAAAATATCCATGGAAAATCGTTGGTTATGAAGTGTGGTCGCGCACATTTGCCCCTTATGCGCCAGTCGACTAAACTACCAGAGCTATGAATTCAAATTTTGTAACAACCTCTATTCGTCCACGTACGCCCCAGGGAAATTTTTCCAACACACCCTTTGAAGATTTCAAGAACCCAGCGACCATTCAAAAGATGGAAGCAGCGCTTGCCAAGGTGAAGAGCGAGCTCGGCCGCGAGTATGAGCTGATCGTCGGCGGTAAGCGCTTCAAGACTGAAGGCAAGATACGCTCGCACAATCCAGCGCGCCCGGCAGAGATTGTTGGCGTGCACCAGAAAGCAGTTGCAGAGCACGCGGAACATGCGATGGGCGCCGCGCTGAAAGCGTATGAGAGCTGGTCGCGGACCTCGGTTGCGGACCGGGTTTCGCTGCTGTTGAATGCGGCGGAGATTATCAGGCAGCGGCATTTTGAGTTCTGCGCCTGGCTGACCTTTGAAGTAGGGAAGAACTGGGCGGAAGCCGATGCGGATGTGGGCGAGACGCTTGATTTTCTGGAGTTCTACGCACGCGAAGCGCTGAGGCTGGATGCGGCGACGACGCCGATTCAGATGCCCGGCGAGCACAATGAGTTGCTTTACATACCGCTGGGTGTTGGCGCGGTGATTCCGCCGTGGAATTTTCCGTTTGCGATTATGGCGGGGATGACTTCAGCGGCGATTGTCTGCGGGAACACGGTGGTCCTGAAGCCCTCGAGCGATTCGCCAACGATTGCCGCGAAATTTGTCGAGGTGCTGATTGAAGCGGGAATGCCGGATGGTGTGGTGAACTTCTGCCCAGGCTCGGGCGCAACATTTGGAAATGCGATTGTTGAGCATCCTAAGACGCGCTTCATAGCGTTCACGGGATCGAAGGCCGTAGGCCTGGATATTCACGAGCGTGCGGCGAAGACGCGCAAAGGCCAGATCTGGATCAAGCGGACGATTCTGGAGATGGGCGGCAAGGATTCGATTCTGGTTTGCGCGGATGCGGATTTTGACGCTGCGGTTAACGGTGTCGTCGCTTCGGCGTTTGGATTCAGCGGACAGAAATGCTCGGCTTGCTCGCGCGCGATTATTGAAGCGCCGATCTACGCCAAATTTGTGGAGCGGGTTGCATAGCGCACAGCAGAGCTCACCGTCGGCGATCCTGCGACGAACAAGAATATGGGGCCGGTGATCAACAAGGATGCGCTCAATTCAATGCTGGCGTATATTGAGACGGGCAAGAAGGAAGGCCGCCTTGTCGCCGGTGGGGAGATCATTGAGAGCGAGGGTGGCCACTTTCTTGCGCCGACGGTCTTTGCCGATATCGCGCCTGATGCAGTGATCAGCCAGGAAGAAATTTTTGGGCCGGTGCTGGCGCTGATCAAAGTCGCGAACTTTGAAGAGGGAATGAAGGTTGCAAACAACACTGAGTATGGATTGACGGGCGCAATCTACACGGCTGATCGCGAGCGGCTCGATATTGCGCGGCGCGAGTTCCATGTGGGCAATCTTTACTTAAATCGCAAGTGCACGGGAGCGATGGTGGGCGCGCATCCATTTGGCGGCTTCAACATGAGCGGAACGGATTCAAAAGCCGGAGGACCTGATTATCTGTACCTGTTCACGCAGGCGAAGAGCGTAGCCGAAAAACTATAAGCATTGCGCCCACACATACAAAAAGAGCACCTCAGATTGAGGTGCTCTTTTTGTATGTGTGTTGATTGCATTTTTACTTTCACGCGACTTCTCTGTTGGCCATCTCCTCGGCTTCGATGCGGCTTCCAACCTCAGCGGCTGCAGCTGCCAGCACGCGATGGTGAATGATGAACAAGGCCAGCTCCAGACGATCGCTGACTCCGGTCTTGTCATAGATTGAACGCAGGTAATTCTTGATAACCTGCTCTGTGGTTTTGAGTCGATTTGCGATCTCGCGATTCTTGCAGCCCTGCACAATGAGCGCGACGATCTTCATTTCTTTCGGAGTCAGGCGCTCACGCACACGCTGACCAACGCGGTCTTCTTCAACGGCGGGAGTCTGCACGAGTTGGGGAGGTAGCCAGACTTCTCCGGCAGCGACGCGACGCACGCACTCGACGAGCGCAGGCCCGCTGACACTGCGGTAGACAACGCCGCGATAGCCGAGCTGGAGGAAAGTGTTTGCGCTCTCGTCGCTCTCGGCGATGATGATTCCCTGGCTGTTCGTGGAATCCAGCAAATTTTTAACACGCTGGAAATCCGGTTTCAGCGAGGAAGAAAAGAGCACGATGGATCCAGGAAAGGTGGAGACGGCGTGTTGCATGCGCTCCAGATCAGAGCACTGAGCAATGATCCGGAAATCGTCGTCAGTTGCCAGCACCTTGGCAGTGCCAGCGCGGAATATGGCTTGTGAGTCAGCCAAAATAACTTTCTTCATATTCGTCAGCTCGCGTCCCCCACCAGAATAAAGACTGGCAGTAGAGTTTCAATTATCCACCCCTTGCGGCCTTTCAAGCTGGCCTGCTTTGTGAGTGGATATTCCTGCTCTCCCTGGCTCTATTGGCACATTAGGGAAGTCACTTGCAGATGTCTACAAATGCAACACAGGTGGAAACCCGAAATTCAAGAACAAGTTGCACGCCGGGTGGAGTAAAAACACCCACAGAGAAAGATTATAAGCAATCTCAGCTGCGAGCAAGAAAAATCGGGTTAGAGGAAGTGTTGATTTTCGACGCAATCGTGCTTTCAGAGGCAGGCAGATCGTGCATTGCCGATTGGCATCTGGTTTAACGAGATTAGCACGAAAGTGCAAACGATAGTCCTGAATATCCACACCTGTACGTCACTAAAGTTATCTATGCAGCAGGCTAATGTGAGCATTTGCGGCGTTGACTCTCATCGTGTCGATGTAAAGCAGGGTCGCGCTAAAAATCGTAGAGCAGGAGATAGAAATTTCGAGCAACGCAATTGCAAGCAGGCAGACTAGAGAAATTGTCGAGGTTCGAGTGAAAGAGAACATTAGCAACAGGAAGCGGCTCTGGATTCACTGAGCGAGTGGCTTTGTCATCTTCGATTTGGATCAACGAGCGAGCTTCTTGAGCCGCGCATCTACTTCGATCACCAGCTTTGCGTCCGTGCAGATGGACGGCCAACTGTAGCAGGAGTTTTGCAGAGGTATCTGGCTCCCGACACATCAGATTCGATGGGGACGATTGAACTTACGCACTCTGCGGTCGTGCATCCGCGCCAGGAAAATCAGCAGTACGCTTTTGTACATGCGCAGCCGGCAAACCGTAAGAGCGTGAGCAGCAAGTCTGAATCGAAGCCAATGAAAATTATCGAGCAATATAAAATCCGTCGCAACCCTGATGGGCGCGGCGGATTTTTTTGAAGCAGTAAATCTGCTGAAAGCCGAGTTGATACAGAAGACTCTACTTAGTTCACGGTGATTGTGTACATGCCGGAAATCCCGACGGTGGGTGGAGTCAGCATATCAACAGCTTTGACTGTGAATGTGAAGGTTTTGCCATTGTCATTTGCGTTAGTATCAGTACCGCTGATGACTGCAACTGAAGTCGAGTTGGTTCCGGTGGTATTCTTTGTCGTCAAAGTGATTCCAGAGGGAAGTGAGCCTGAATCAAGTGAATATGTATAAACGCCAGTAGGGGGTCCTGTCACACCATCCGCTACAACTGTTGCGTAGTATGCATGTCCGATTGTTGCAGTTGCCAGCGGCCCGGCAGGAGTTTTGAAGTCAATCTCAATGGGTGTGGTCGACGCGCAGCTAGACAAGCCCAAGGTTGCAGCCAGCGCCAACAACGCAAAGCCCGCTCCAATCAACCGCTTACCGTATACCTTCATCATCCTGTCTCCTCCGGCTCTTTCACTGCCTCACGTGCTCGGCTGCTCAACTGAACCATTAAATGTGTAAATGGTGCTATTTGTCTCAAGCTTACAACTCGGCTTATACATTTTCAGCCTATTATGGGCCTTGCGCCTTGTCAATCAGCGTTTTTTGAATCTTACTCCGGGCGTAACTTGCAGAAACTACGCAAAAGTACTCTTGGTGTTTGCGCGAACCAGTGGTTTCATCCTATCTCATTCCACCGGAATCAGAATCTTATCTTCTGCCAGTGGCTGTTGCAGATTCTGGTTCTTTGCCTCGCGAACTTTGCCGCCAGGAAGCGGATGCAGCTTGAAGAGCACAAGCAGATTCCGCTCTGGATCGTCGAGCGCAGGGAAGCTGGCAACCTGTTCGAGGCTGAAGTGGATGTGAAGGTCCTCAAGTGTGCCGGGATCCAAATCATTCCACGCGGCATACCATCCCGGCTTGTAATAGTAGAGTTTCTGCGGCAAATCCATCGTCCCAAAGTCATCGCAAAGAGCCGGAATGTTGGTCATGAGCGAGATTTCGTCGCCGCTGATGGAATCCAGAATCCGGTTGCCGTTGGGATGCTCATCAATATATTTAGTTAAATCGGATGCCGCTTTCACGTAAGTGTATTCGGGATGGCGAGCATAGCGTACAGTCTGTGCCGCATTCACCGAGATAGCCGCCACTGCCACTCCTATACCGAGCCATCCCCACGTCCTGACGCGAGCTCCAGCCTCCACCATCGCGGCCAATCCCTCGGCGACGAGGAAGAAGCAAAAGAAGGCCACCAGCGCAAAGTATCTGGCCTGGGGATGATTTTGCAGGGTCATGAAAGCAATGTAACCAGAGGTCACCAGTACAGAGGCCATGGTCATTGGATTCGCAATCCACTTGCGTGCCCAATTGTCGCCGGCCCACTCGGCCGCGCTGATGTGTTCAATTTTTTTAGCGCGCATGGCAAAGAAGGCAATCACAAGTAGAACGCCAGCTAGCGGGACAAGGATAACGTCGATCCACAATCCGCCATGGAGGGACCACCAGAAACTCAGCACCGGCCAGTAAAACTCGGGCGGCTTTGCGTAGTTATTAATGAAAAAAAATCCTCTGTAATCGACCAGCAGATGGTGGCTGATGATGAATACCATCCAGAGGCCAAAGCTCGCAGCGAAAGTTGTGCCAGCCACGACTAATTTTGTGATGGCACGCTTCCAATTCGGCCCCAACGGCTGCACAATCACCCACGCAATCGCCGGCAACAAAAAAATCGTCGTCGTTTTTGTCAACAGCATCATCGTAAGCAGCAGGCCGATTCCCGCAGCCCCTCGCATAGGGTGCTTCACTTCTGGCAAACGCAGAGCCAACAGAAG
>DAHXOQ010000085.1 GCA_027364815.1 Acidobacteriaceae bacterium
CGGCATTCCGATCGCCAGCACATTGTCGGGCCCCAAGGCTTCAGTTGCAATCGCAGCCACCAGCGCTGAGTCAATTCCGCCGCTCAAGCCCACCAGCACACGTGTAAATCCGCATTTGCGCACATAATCTCTTGTGCCCATCACAAGCGCCTGCCAGGTTGCTTCTTCGTCAGGCTCTTCGGCTTCGGCAACTGGTGCGGCGTGCACATCATGCGTGTCAACAATTAGCAAATCCTCTGCAAAGGATTTTGCCTGCGCAATGACTTCGCCCGCAGCATTCAAGGCCAGAGACGAGCCGTCAAAGAGCAGGCTGTCGTCTCCACCCACCTGGTTCACCATCACAACTGGAATTTTGTGGACCTGCGCAATCCTCGCCAACATCCTGCGGCGTACAGAGCGCTTGGAGTGCCAGTAGGGCGAAGCGGAGAGGTTGATGAGGATCTCCGGATTCTCGCGCATCAGCTCTTCAACAGGATCAACCGTGTACAGACGCCGCGGCCAAAAGTTTTTGTCATTCCAGGCGTCTTCGCAGATGGTGATTGCAAGACGCTGACCATCAAGCTCGACTGTGCTCTGTGAACGCGCAGGAACAAAATAACGCTGCTCGTCGAAGACATCGTAAAATGGCAGCAGACGCTTGTGCTGTTCAAGGAGTATCTGACCTTTGTCAATGAGGATTGCAGCGTTGGCCGCGCGTTTACCGGTCAGATTCTCAACCGGCAGCGCTACTCCTGCAAGAACGGCAGTTGAAAGCCCCTGCGTCCTCTCGGCAAGCTCGCGAACGGCCTCAGTGCAGCGGAGCAGAAAGCTCGGCTTCTCAAGGAAATCTGCAGGCGGGTAGCCGCACAGTGCCAGTTCGGAGAAAACAGTGAGTCGTGCGCCACGGTCGGCAGCGCGACGGCAATCATCCACAATTTGATTGAGGTTACCGCGGAAATCCCCGACAGTGGGGTTGATCTGTGCCAGCGCAATCTTCACGCTTCCAGTTTAAATCCTCGGCCGCAGGTTTGAAGCATTAAGAACCAGTGCCGGAGAAGACGACACCAATGGTGCGCACAATGATCTTGATGTCCAGCCAGATACTCCAATTTTCAATGTAGGCCACATCCAGGGAGATGTAGCTGTCGAATGATGGATCCTGACGTGCCTGTACCTGCCAAAGACCCGTAACGCCCGGAGTCACATCGAGTCGGCGCAAATGACTGAGTTTGTATTCGCGAACTTCGCTTGCAATCGGAGGGCGTGGCCCCACCAGGCTCATGTCGCCAATCATTACGTTGAAGAACTGCGGCAACTCGTCCAGCGAGTATTTGCGCAGGAAGTGACCAAGTGGAGTGATACGCGGATCATTGGCAATCTTGAAGAGCACGCCGTCACGCTCGTTCATATGCAACATCTCGGCACGGCGCTTTTCTGCATCCTGCACCATGGTTCTGAACTTGATGCATTTGAAGACGCGCGCCTTTTTGCCGATGCGGTCAGATTTGTAAAAAATCGGTCCAGGGGAATCGAACTTGATGGCGATGGCAATGGCGATCATCACCGGCATCAGAAAAATTACTGCAATGGTTCCTAAAACTATGTCGAGCATTCGCTTGAGTAAAAGCGCCGACTCGGGGACATGGCCGCGATGCAGTGGAATAGTCGGGAATTGCCCGACATATTCAATGGGGCTGTTCCAGGCAAGGCCATCGTAGAGATCAGGTACAACGCGAAGATCAACACCGTTGTGCTGGGCCAACTCGAGTGTGCGCTGAATCAGTCCGCGCTCTGCGGGTGACGCAAAAAATATCTCATCCACAAACAGGCGTCGCGCATCTTCGAAGAGCGTATCGTAGCCACCAACAATATCTGCCGAAGGATTGGCTTGCGCCCCCACCTTGCCGGGCATTTCAACAAATCCCTTGAAGCTGTATCCCAAATGCTGAATGCTCTCGATGTGATGCCGCAATGCATGCGCCTCTGGCCCTGTGCCTAGGATCATCACATTGCGCGTCCCAATGCCTTGCTCAAATTTTTGATAGAGCGAGAATCTATAAAGAAAACGTCGCAGGCTTAGCGTCAGCGTGGTCAGAACAATGGTGGCCAAAACGATTCCACGCGGTATATCCGCTGCATGCAAGATATACAGGGTGCCCGTCAGTATCAATCCGGCAGTGAGGCAAGCTTGAACGCTCAATCGTTGCTCATGCAGGTAGTTAGTCAGTCTTTGCGGCTGGTAAAGATGCATTCGGCGGCTGATTACAATGAGCGCCAAAGTGAACCAGCAAAGGAGACCAAGCAGAATCCACATCGAACGCCCATGAATTAGCGTTCCACGCCAAAATCCCTCGGCGCCCTTCACAGGACTGGTATTCAGGTCGATGATTGTAGCTATAAATACTGAACCTACGATGGATGCAAGATCCATCGTGATCCAGAAGGTCGCAGAACCACGGAACCTTCGATCAGAACGGCCCGCAGATGTATCTACGCGATCCTGAACGGATGCGACTGTCGCTGATAATCTTTGCCAGAAATCAGTGGTAGCCATAGCTGGATCGACACCTTAATTCGCTTGAAATTGGAGGTTAATCTTTGAGTGATTCAAGTTGCAATCACTGAATAATCGCGTAGATGTACCTTTAGCACTCACTCAATCAAAACCTAATGAAAGAGTTGAACCCAGGTACTACTAGTTGGTATTGACCGACGTCCGAGGAGAAGACAAGGCGAAAGAGAAGCGGACCAAGTGCTTTGTGACTACATTATAACAATTCCTCAGTTTTCAACCCTTCAAAATTCACCAAAGTAACCTCTCATACTAACTGCTCTCTCTTAAGTACTACGGCAGTTCAAGCGGGTACTGTCGCTTATAGCTCTACTCTCACCTGATTTTCACCAAAAAACCATGCAACATCTTTAGAATCCTCTATTAATAGTTTCAAATGCAATAAAAATTCAGCGGCGCCAGATTACGACTCAGCAACTAATGTCAATCGAAGGTAATTCATATGCATCCAAGCTCAGGAACTGCTGGATGTGCGGGTCTATTGATTCCACAAATCCTTTGAGTGGACCAAAATAGCTGGCCTCGCCCTGGTGGAGAAAGAGAACCAGGTCGGCTAGGCGCTCTGCAAACCGCATATCGTGAGTAACCACTATGCTGGTCAATCCAAATTGCTGCTTGAGCTTCTCAATCAGTTCTGCCATCCGTTTGGAGATGATGGGGTCAACCATTGTGGTCGGCTCATCATAGAGCACCACTTCGGGGCGCGCCGCCAGAGCTCTGGCAATTGCCACAGCCCGTTTGCGCCCTGTTGATAGGCTTGCCGGCAGTGACTTGACCGAATCTTCAGCCCCAACCAGTTTGAGCAGATGATCGACCCTCGCCTTAATCTCAGCCTCGTCCGTCATCCCTTCCCGTTCGCGCAGTGGAAAAGCGATGTTCTCGCGCACCGTCAGCGAATCAAAAAGTGCGCCATTCTGAAAGACCATCGTGATGCGCTCACGAATCGGACGCAACTGTTCCTCTGAAAGATTGTTGATCTCCTCGCCATCAAATCGAATGGATCCTTCATCCGGCTTTAAAAAGCCCATCAGCAACCGCAGGGCAACAGATTTCCCCACTCCGCTTCTGCCCAAAATACAGAGTGTCTGCCCACGCTCCACGTAAAAACTTACGTTCTTGAGCACGGCATTCGAACCAAAGGCTTTGGAGACATTCTCAAAGACAACAATTGGCTCCGCGTTCTTCCCAATAGAAGTCACGGCGTTCAATGTCTCTGAATTCTCAATGTTGTTCATCGATTTTTCGCGGAGCTCTCTTCGTCAGATTACGCGAAGAGAGCTCCGATGACACGAATATTCCTTGAATCCTGAATCAGCCCTTCGATGCGGGCTCAATCTTGCCCGCTTCTTCAAAGAAGCGAACCAGCGCTTCAATTCCCAAAAAGAAGTTCTTCAAGTTGAACTTCTCGTTAGGCGCGTGCAGATTATCATCGGGCAATCCAAAGCCCATCATCACGCATGGCAAGCCAAGGTGACGGTCAAAGTCGCCGACAATTGGAATTGAACCACCGGAGCGGATAAAAACCGTCTCCTTGCCCCAAACCTCGTAGAGTGCGTGCGTCGCCGCCTGAATATAAGGATTGTCCACCGGAATCAGGCAAGCTTCTCCTGAGTGAATCAGCCGCGTTTCCACTTCAACACCGGCCGGGATTAGATGCTTGACATATTTTTGGTAAAGATCATAGCTGCGTTGTGGAGTCATTCCAGGAACCAGGCGCATGGAAACCTTGGCTACAGCACGCGCAGGAATCACCGTCTTTGCGCCGGCGCCGATGAATCCGCCCGGCATACCATGGACTTCGAGCGTCGGACGCGCCCAGGTGCGTTCAAGCACGCTATAGCCGGGCTCACCCACCAATTCACTCGCACCAACCTCGTGAATGCGGTAGTTCTCCTCGTCAAAGGGCAAACTCTCCCAGGCCTTCAACTCCTCTGCGCTCGGCGGAATTATTCCATCATAGAAACCGGGTATCAGAATGTGCCCATTCTCATCCTTCAGTTGAGAAAGTATAAGCGCCAAGGCGAAGAATGGATTCGGCGCCGCACCACCGTATACACCAGAATGAAGATCAGTCTTTGCGCCGCGCACTTCAAGTTCGGTGTAAATCATTCCACGCAATCCCACGCAAAGAGTCGGAAGATCGGGGGCAAACATCTCCGTGTCGGATACGAGCGCAAAATCCGCCTTGAGTTCTGGCGGATTCGACGCCACAAAATTCGCAATTCCCTCGCCGCCAACTTCTTCTTCGCCCTCTATGATCACGCGCACATTGACCGGCAATTTGCCCGTCGTCGCGAGTAGCGCCTCAAACGCCTTGACGTGCATGTAAACCTGTCCCTTGTCATCGACCGCGCCGCGCGCATAGATGTTCCCATTACGCTCGGTCGGTTCAAAAGGCGGAGAGAGCCATTCATCAAGTGGATCCGGCGGCTGCACATCGTAATGTCCATAAGCCAGCATCGTCGGCTTGCCCTCTGCATGCAGCCA
This sequence comes from Acidobacteriaceae bacterium, assembly GCA_027364815.1. Classification (GTDB taxonomy): domain Bacteria; phylum Acidobacteriota; class Terriglobia; order Terriglobales; family Acidobacteriaceae; genus CAIMNN01. The sequence goes on from DAHXOQ010000085.1 coordinate 5,039, forward strand.
ATCGGCATAGACCAGCGGATGTCCGCCGGTTTCGATGAGGCGCACATTCTCCATCCCAATGCGTCGCAACTCGGCAGCCAGAAATTCCGCTGCCTTGCGGCAATCCCCGGCGTGCTCTGGCAGTGTGGAAACAGATGGTATGCGCAGCAAACTCTTCAACTCGTCAAGAAAGCGAACGTTGTGCTCTCGAACATAAGCAAGTGCATCTGAGGGCATAAGAAAATCTCCTGTAAGTAAATGAACTCGTTGGTTTCCACGAGTGAGTATAGTTGTGAGTCCCTGTGTGAGTACAGCCCTGCTCCCTGAAAGCGCCTACCTTGCCCCCACACGATACTCTTATTACAGATGCCCCCAATTCTCAATCTGCAATCCGCCAGCAAGGCCTTCGGTTCCGCACCCCTCTTCCGCAATCTTTCGGTCACGGTTCTCGATGGCGACCGCATCGGCCTCATCGGCCCCAACGGCGCTGGTAAATCCACATTACTCGCGATTCTTGCCGGCCTCGTTACGGCAGATACCGGCGATTTTGCCGTCCGTAAACGCGCCAAGGCTGCTTACGTTGCCCAGGATTCGCAATTCCCTTCGGGGCTCACCATCCGCGCCGTTCTTGAAGCTGCGCTCGCCGCATCGCACGTCCCTGAAGCTGAGCACGAAGGCCGCCTACGTGAAGCTGCCGGCCGCGTTGGCTTTGAAGACCTCGACACCGAGGCCACTTCCCTCTCCGGCGGTTGGCGAAAGCGTCTGGCGATTACTGAAGCGCTCGTCTCGCAGCCCGATGTTCTGCTCCTCGATGAGCCCACCAACCACCTTGACCTAGCGGGGATCGAGTGGCTCGAGGAGTTGCTCGCCAGCGCAAACTTTGCCGCCGTCACCATCAGCCACGACCGTTATTTTCTCGAGCGCACATCGAATTCAATTATCGAGCTGAACCGCATCTACCCTGACGGACTTCTGCGCGTCAAAGGCAACTTCAGCCGATTTCTTGAAGAGCGCGAGGCCTGGCTTGCAACCAACGCCAAGCAACAGGAGAGCCTGCGTAACCAGGTCAAAACCGAAATCGAATGGCTGCGTCGCGGCCCCAAGGCTCGCACCACAAAATCGAAGGCGCGCATCGACTCCGCCAACGCGCTCATGGGCCAGCTCGCCGATATGGACTCACGCAGCACCGTCAACTCCGCGGGCATTGAGTTCTCATCGAGCGAACGCAAGACACGAAGACTCGTCGAATTCACTGAAGTGAGTTGCGCTGTTCCGTCTACTGAAGAAAAATCTGAAGCGCGCACACTTTTCTCAGATTTGAATTTCATTCTCACCGCCGGCATGAAGGTCGGACTCGTCGGTCCCAATGGCAGCGGCAAAACAACCCTCCTGCGTCTGCTGCGCAATGAGCTGAAGCCCACTGCCGGAACCATCAAACGCGCCGAAGCTCTGCGCATGGTCTACTTCAGCCAGATGCGAGAGCTCGACTCCACGCTCACCCTGCGCCGCGCCCTCGCACCCGAAGGCGACTCGGTCATCTACCAGGACCGCACCATCCACGTCGCCAGCTGGGCCACGCGCTTTCTCTTCGATCCTTCGCAGCTCAACCAGCCCGTCGCGCAACTCTCCGGCGGCGAGCGTGCCCGCGTGCTGATTGCGAATCTGATGCTCGAACCCGCCGACCTGCTCCTGCTCGACGAGCCGACGAACGACCTCGACCTGCCCACGCTTGAGATTCTCGAAGAAAACCTCATCGCCTTCCCTGGCTCCATCGTCCTCGTCACGCACGATCGCTACCTGCTCAACCGCGTCGCCACCACTGTCCTTGGCCTCGATGGCCAGGGCAACGTCGGACGCTTCGCAGATTATGCGCAATGGGAAAACTGGTTGGCCGATCAGAGTCAGGCACAGAGTCAGCTCTCAAGCGCGGCCGCAAAATCTTCCTCGAATACAAACGGCTCTTCTACAAGAACCTCGATTGAATTGCAATCATCATCGGGTTCGCGCAAAAAACTCTCCTACCTTGAAGCCCGTGAATTCGCCACCATCGAAAAGCGCGTTGAAGAATCCGATACCCGACTCGAAAATGCCCGTCACGCCATCGAAGACCCCTCCGTCGCCACCAACGCCACCGCCCTCCAAGCAGCCCTCGCCGAACTCGAAATCGCCGAGCACGAAAGCGCCGCACTCTATGCACGCTGGGCTGAGTTGACGGAAAAGTCTGGATAAAAACGGACCAAAGTTTGTTTCCGCAAAATCGAGGCGCCTATAGACGCGTCTGCTGCATGCAATGCCTAGCGTTCGCCCCAGCTGAGCTTGGTGCGCAGAACGTCGAAGAAGCTGCTTTGCTGCATGCGAATCAATTTGACTGCATCGCGCGAGCGGCAGCAGCGAACCTCGTCGCCGAGTCTCAGTTCCACGGCGCGCTGTCCATCGACGGTGAGAATTGTCTGGTCGGGTACGCCAATCACACGCAAGGTGATCACCGCATCTCCGCGCACCACCATCGGGCGCAGTGTCAGCAGATGCGGGCAGATGGGAGAAATCACCATCGCGTCGACGTCCGGCGTCAGGATGGGACCATTTGCAGAAAGGTTGTACGCAGTCGACCCGGTGGGTGTGGCAACAATCACCCCGTCTGCGCGGAAGTTGGCGGCAGTGCGACCATCGAGTTCAACCGTGTACTCGCCCATACGGGCGATGGAAGCCTTGGACAAGACCACATCGTTGAGCGCTTCAAAAGAAGTAATGCGTTCGCCGTTGCGCCAATGGCTGGCATGGAGCATGGCACGCAAATCAATCAGATGCTTTCCATCAAGCCATCCCTCCAGCGTTGGGTAAAGATTGGAAAGCCGCACTTCGGTCAAAAAACCCAACTGGCCGAGGTTGACACTGAGAATGGACGTTCCTGTTGAAGCAAATATTCGCGCCACGGAGAGCAGCGTTCCATCACCGCCCAGCATGATGACCAGTCGCGGATTGTGCTTTGGCAATTCTGCTCGTTCAACAACTTGAACAGAGCTTTGCGCCGCGTCAAGATACGCACCGCTTTGGCGATCAAGCAGCGCTTCAAAATTATGATTGTTCAGCCACGCGATCAGCTCCGGCAGAATCTTGCGGAGTTCTTCCTGCTGCGGCTTCGAGACTATAGCAACGCGTTCCATGCCGCTCCAGTGTAATGGATTTGCTCGCTCTTGCGCACTTGGATTGCAAATGGCCTCTCACGGTGAGTGCAACAACCCACTACGGCCGCTTGGCGTAAAGCAGAAATTCCTGATTGCCTTCTGTTCCGGTGATCGGTGAAGGAATCGTCTCCACGACCCGCCAGCCAACCTCGCGCACACAATCAGCGACGCGTTCAACAGCAAGTCGGTGTGCTTCAGGATCACGCACAATTCCACCCTTGCCCACATGCTCGCGCCCTGCTTCAAATTGCGGCTTCACCAGAATCACGGCCTCGCTCAAATGCGGTGCTGCTAACAGCACAGGTGGCAAAACCAGCGTGACTGAAATGAAAGAAACATCCATCACCAGGAGCGTCAGCTGAGTTCGACCTTCAAATCTGGCAGCATCGCCATCCAACTCACCCGGCTTCAACAAGCGCGCGTTAGTTCGCGCAACGAGTCGAACACGCGGGTCAATCCTGAGCTTCATCGCAATCTGACCGAAGCCCGTGTCAACGGCCGTCACATGAGACGCGCCATGCTGCAACAGGCAATCCGTAAACCCGCCTGTTGAAGCGCCTACATCCAGGCATCCGCGTCCCTCAACCGGAATCGGCCAGTGAACCAGCGCACCGGCGAGCTTCAATCCTCCGCGGCTGACAAAAGGCATCTCATCTCCGAGGATTCTGATCGCTGCATCATCCGCCACTGAAGCTCCGGGCTTTTCCATCTTCTGTTCCGCCACCAGCACACGCCCGGCAAGAATCAGCGCACGGGCGCGCTCTCGACTCTGCACCAGGCCAGATTCAACCAGTCGTGCGTCCAGCCGGATTTTATTTGGACGAATTTTCTTTTCAGCTGACAATCGCACCCTGCTTTTTCAAAATACAAATTCCTGCAATCCAAAACCAATACTAATGCAGCGGCTGTCATGCAGACATTCATGCTCACATTCCATCGCTGAATACGTCTTTGTAATGAGAAACCAAAGTCAGAATTACTTGAAAAGTTGTCTTGAATCCAGTCACAATTCTCGCCATCTTGACTCAAGATATTACTTTCCTGGAATTAATCAATTGCGCCCTCATTATCAGCTTGCCCATTAAACTTGGGTGGATTACTGTTAAAGGTGATATGGCTCAACCCAAGCTCAAATCGAATTACAATAGGCCACTTGCTGGTTTTGATTCTTCCTATTCGAACGACGCGCAGAATGATAATCCCGCTTTGTTGAAGACCCTCGATGATGCTACCTTGCTCAGTTCTGTTGTTGCAGGCAGCAAATCCGCAATGGCCGAAATTTACGATCGCTATTCGCTAACTTGCTACGCTATTGCCATGCGGATTCTTGATTCAGCAGCTGCTGCTGAAGAAGTCACCCGCGATGTTTTGCTGGATGTTTGGCGCCAGCCTTCGGATTACATATCCAGTAACAGCGTACTGCCGATTTGGCTGACTCTGACCACCCGTCGGCGCGCCCTGGAGTTTCGTGATCTCAGTGGCCGTACGCTCGATGAAAATGGCATCCCCATGCCCAACCCGCACGAACTGGGAATTTCAAAGCACCAAGCATGGCGTCTGGACAAATTCAAGCGCATCGTTGCGGCTCTCCCCGCCGATCAAAAGCAGGTCCTTGAGCTTGTCTGGTTCAAGGGACTTGGCAACGACGAACTCGCGCAACAAACCGGGTTGAGTCTGGAAAAAATTCACTCCCGCTTGCACTCCGCTTTAGAGACACTCCACAATGCACTCGACGCAAATGAATAAAACCGGGCACATCAGCGATGAAAAACTCACTGAGTATGCGCTGGCCACGCTTCCACCATCCGAGCAGAACTCCATGCATGCGCACTTCCTGCTCTGTGCAGCCTGCCGTGAGGAGCTCCGCCAGAAATCTCTCGCTCTTGCTGCTTATGGTGCGGCTGTCCCGCAGGTATTTGT
>DAHXOQ010000086.1 GCA_027364815.1 Acidobacteriaceae bacterium
GAATAACAGATGAGAGGCACCGTGCTGGCAGATTTCTTGCGAGTCAACGAATCATATGTTTACGGTCCATTTTAGGGTGAACATGGCGAGCGACGGCGGTCACAAAATTGGACAGAATGAAAAATACTTGTTGCAACGACTATCCACTTTGGTGCATCCTATAAGAGAGTCCCAAATGGCGCAATTGACGCAGGGTATGCCCCGGCGATCAAGAAGCCGTGAAGGGCAGCAAGATCAAATCAACCAACCGGCGTTGCAAGAGGTGTCCGGTGTTCTAACCATCCATTCCCTAACCGGCCCACTGGCCACGAAAGGTATTCAATTATGAAGAAATTTGCACATAGCTCACGTTTGGCAATTGTCACAGCGATACTCGCTTTTTTTGCACCATTTGCGCTGGCACAAAGCACGACCTGGAGCATTGACCCTGCGCATAGCGGCGTAGAGTTCGGCATACGCCACCTGGGTATCTCCAACGTGCATGGACATTTTGGCAAAGTGACTGGCACGATCAACCTCAATCAGGCAGATATTACCAAGTCCAGCGTCAGTGCAACGATCGACGTCGTGGGAGTGAATACGGGCAACGACTCTCGCGATACACATTTGAAGTCACCTGATTTTTTTGATGTGAGCAAGTACACCACTGCAAGCTTTGTGAGCACCAGCGTGCAGAAAGAGGGAGCAGGAATCAAGATCAACGGCAACCTGACTTTACACGGCGTGACCAAGCCAGTGGTGTTGACGGTGGAGACACTGGGCGCACCAGTGAACAACCCGATGGATCACAAGCAACACGCAGGCTTTGAAGCGACAGCAACGATCTCGCGCGTTGACTTTGGAGTTGGAAATTTTCCAGATTCGTTTTTGAGCTATGCGGTTAAATTGACGATTGAAGTAGAAGCGGTGCAGCAGTAAGCAGAGCACGAAGCGCGGCGGTAGGAGGCAAGGGCCGCCGCATGGATATTGAATGAGCGAAACAACAGCTCAAGAGGCGAACGGAGATTTCAGTTGGCAAGGATACAACAAGAGATTCAGCAGAAACAATCGACGACCAGCCTGGAAGAAGATGCTTTGCTGAATCTACTGCGCACGTCAGATTGCCTGGGCCGCGCGGTGCAACGGACTATTCGTCCGTGGGGAATAACTTCAACACAGTACAACGTATTGCGCATTTTGCGTGGCGCGCAGCCAACGGGGGCAACGTGCAGCGAGATTGGCCAGCGCATGATTACGGCGGATCCGGATATTACGCGTCTGCTGAACCGGCTGAAGAAGCTTGGCTTCATTGGCCAGCAGCGGGACAAGAACGACCGCCGCATCGTGCGCACCCAGATTCGCGAGAAGGGACTTCAGTTGCTTGCCGAGATGGATACGGCGATGAAGACACTGCCGGTGACACTGCTTGGTCATCTCACGCAGAAGGAGCTAGCGGGGATGATTCGCCTGGTAGAAGAGGCACGCAAGGTTTGTTCAGGAGAGCCTGGTTGTATAACGAGCCCGCCCAAATGCAATGGGTAGTTTTTCGGAATATAGAATTTCGCATGACAAAAAGCGGAGGCCAGATTGGCCTCCGTTTAAATTGCTATAAAGACATTTGAGCTTAGCTCATGATAACTTCGTCGGAATCTGCGTGAATTATCTTGTGGTGCAGGCAGTAGAGGGCAAGTTCGAGTCGGTCAGAGACACCGAGCTTATCGTAGATTTTACGCAGATGATTCTTGATGACCTGTTCAGTGGTGCCGAGCTGGTAAGCAATCTCCTTGTTGCGTTTGCCCTGTGTGATGCAGGTGATGATCTGCAGTTCCTTTGGAGAAAGCCGAGGTTGCGAGCGCGGACTGACCAGGGCGGCAGCTTGCGCGCGATAAGCTTCAATAACCCAGTTGACGGATTGGTTGTCAATCCAGGTTTCTCCGGCGACTATTTTGCGCACGCATTTGACCAGCAGGTCAGGCGAGATGGATCGCGATATGATTCCGCGCACGCCCCGGCGATAAAGTTCGACGGTGTTGGACTCGTCGGCTGGGGTGGCTTGGAGAATCAACTTGGCATCGGGCGCGAGGCGTAGAATTTCGGGGATGGCATCGGCCGAGCCGGTGAGAATACCACCTTCGAGGAGCACAACATCGGTTGGGTATCGCTGAACGGCGGCGAGAAGATTTTCCAGAGTATCGGCCTGAGCGACGACGCGAATGTCGTCCTCAAGCGCAAATATCTTGCGGATGCCGACGCGATAGATCGCCTGCGAATCCGCAAGGATAATACGAATTCCATCGGCCCTTGCCGAAGATTCCGTTACTTCATCTTCACCATTGTCTTCAAGAAAATCCATAGTTGCTTACATACGCCTCAATGTAATGTTACTGCTCAACAAACTGATAATCATCAATTGTAGCCGCAGTGTGGAACTTTTTCTGAATCAAGGTGCAGCGTACCACACGGCCATTGCATTGAACCAGCACATCGTGACTCATTCCCAGCACGCTTCCCGGCATTCGCAGTGAAAAGCGAACGTGAGTGCCAGTTTGAATTAGGTGCTCCATCTCAAAAAGCACGCCGCTGGCGGAGACATTTTGAGTGTTGGCGATGAAATCACCTTCGTCAGTGGAAACCACAACGGCGAGAGCGAGGGGGAAACGCACTGCGCACCGCACCTCTTGCCGGGTGGTATTGATCTTCAATCGAGCTGGAGCAACTGGTTCCATTGTCGTTAATAAATCCATACAGAATCTTTCTGCTGAGTCCGTTGAGCGCGAAATTTTGCAATAACTAGCTGGCATTACTGTACTCGTGACTGACTTACAGGGATAGGGCACCAAAGTTCCAGTAAGGTGCAACCAATGTACTCTTCGCAAGTTGCAGTTAGCAACTCAGCAGCTATTCGATGAAAGCAGCAGATGCTCCCACCCAAGTGAGATCGCGGTTGTGGTCTACACCCATCATCATGCCTCGCCCCAGACGGATGAGGGGGAGTACGGGCGTCAGCTCACCGCCATCGGGCCATAGATACAGGATACGAATTTCGGCCTGAGTAGGGCCTTCAGGCGTGTCAATGGTGCGCTCAAAGTGCATTCGCTGCTGGAGCAGATACTGGCTGCGGCGGTTGGGGGGAATTGCTTCAAGGTCGTCTTGTGTCGGGCTGAATTGAATTCCCTTTCCGGCAAAGGAGAAGAGCGGCTTGAGAAGCAGTTCCGAATAGACAGCATCAGGAGCAGTCCTGGGCAGCGCCACACCAGCTATTTCCAATTGTTTACGACCAGGGCCGGATAGAAAGTCATGAAGAAAAACGCAGGGCGGCACAACCGGATCGCCGGTAAGCCAGGGTAGTGAGAATTTGCTGATCAGGAAGTACCAGTTGGGATGACCAGCCCACTCCACATCCCAATCAGCGGTCCAATCAAATGGGAGCTGAATCTTGCGCACAATGAGTTCGTCGGCAATGGCGCGGTTGTAGATGCGTCGAATCTCAATGCGCTGGCCAGCCGGGTCGCGATAGTAGAGCTTGCGGCCTTCAGCTTCAATGGTGCGTACGTCGACGACCGGAATGCCCAGCCGCTCGCTTGTGACGTTGAAATCGGGCAGCGTCTTTTGATGCTCTGGGTCGATCTCAGCCAGCACCACTTGCCTGGGTGCATGAGAGCCCAGTACTGTTTGCCGCAAGAGCTTCCAATAGGCGCTATCTGAGAGCCCGCTGAGTGTGAGCGAAAGCGATGCGGGCAGTGAGTAAGCTTCGCGGAAACTCTCTGCCATCACGAGTTGATAGCCGTAGAGCGAGGGGAAGGCCTGAATTTCAACGAGCCTGGGTGTGAGGGCTCCGGTGGAATCTCGTACCAGTGCAAAGTCGGCGGTCAGAAAATTCGGATAGGCTGAAAGCCCCGCCGCAGACCAACCCGCAGGGATTGCATCTCGCGCAGCCGCGAGGTAGTCCGGATTGGCGAGCAATCGCTTGGACAGCCGTACCCCGGCATCAGCCATCTCCGAGAGAAGTTCGCGAGTTAGAAAGATGGGAGTCTCGGCAACACGAAAGTGAACATTTGTGTGAGCGCGCTGATCCAGAATCTTCAAAAGATTCTGGTATTGGCTCTCATTAAAGCTCCTATTAAAGCTCTGACGCAGATGAGGAATCACGACCAAACCCTCCTGACTGCCACCAACATACCAACTTCGCCTGACAGAAACGTGATTTCGTTTGAATTTGCTCAACAAAATTAGCCAAGGAAGTGGTAAAGGCCAAATTTAGGCGAATATTGAGCAAAGATTTGGCGCAATAATCTGCAAGGATTCACAAAAATACCTGTCCGGCAGTAACCGAATCGTGTGAAATTTAGACATTGTAGTAACTTTCTAGTGGCCAAATTCGAAACTGAGGTAACTCTCCATGCTTGTCCGCGCACGTTTTGCCATGCTCACCGCACTCTCTTTTGTGGTGTTTTCGGCGTCTGCCCACGCCTCTGCAATTGATCCTACGAGCCAGATGCCGGTTCCCACGCAAGGTCCTAAGCTGTGGTGAAGCATTGAGATGTGTTTCGACTTAGTGCCATTGACAAGATTTAATCAACAACCGAATCCGTTTAGATAGAGACGTCTCGGCCCCAGCGGGGGAAATAGTCCCCACGCTGGGGTCTTCGTGTGCCTAAAAAAACATTCATTTAAACATGAATGGTGTACCCTTATGCAAACAGAAGGCATAAAGGTACACCATTGTGACACTTGATTTTCTTTACTCAGCGCTCGGAATTGTATTGGAATTTGCCGTTTTCGTTGTCTTGATTCGGCGAAAAATCTATCGTGTCTTTCCAGTTTTCTGTCTCTTCATGGCCGAGAGCTTCGCCTCAGGCCTGATTATGATGATTTCCGTCAAGCATCTGACAACGAATCAGTATTATCACGCATACGTTATTGATTTTTCTCTTAGTTCCGTCCTACAGGTTGCTCTGCTGATGGAGTTGTTGTGGGCTTCACTCAAGCCTTTAAAAAATTCCATGCCGCGGTATAGCGGCCTCATATTGGGCATCATGCTGCTGCTGGCGTGTGCCGTTCTATGGCCCATTGTGGGGGCGTCCATTCCCCCCAGGCTGGATACCTTCAGCAACATTTACTTCCACATTCTCAAAATCACGGCCACGCTGCGCATTTGCATTTTCCTCGTCATCGCGGGCTTCAGCAGATTGCTGGCAATCGGGTGGAAAAACCGCGAATTGCAAATCGCAACTGGCCTGGGCTTTTATTCACTTGTTTTTATGGTTGTTACACTTCTGCACACCTACGGCCCAATAAACAGCTGGTATCACTTTTACGACCAGCTCACTGTGATCAGCTTTATCTTCGTTCTTTTCTATTGGTTACTATCGTTCCTCAAACCTGAGCCCGAACGTAAAATAATTGCTCCACAAATGGATGAAACTTTGTTACTATTGGGCGGAGCAGTTAAATCGTATCGCGTTGCGGTAACTGATTCAGTAGTTACCAAACACGATGACAAGTGAGTGTCATGATCTCTGCGCTCTTTCAATTAGGCGTTGTCCTACTGATCGCAAGCTTCCTAGTCGCCTGGCGCAGGAGTCAGCGGCGTCGCAATGCGCAGAGCTGGGAGCAGATTCTGATGCGTCTGCGGCACGATTGGAGTGCGCATACTCTGAGTGAACATTTTCTTTGGCGCAATGATCTGGTTCTTGATCCTGAAGAAACGTGGAAGCAAATGCAAGGCCCGCGTGGACTCGTGGTCATGTATCAAAATGCCCGCGTGATGCTAGAGCTAGCCGATTTTGCGGTAAAGAACAGCGACGAGCGAAACCCAATTGATCCGATGGTGATAGCCGCGCTGCGAAGCGACGCGATGCAGATTCGCCTGTTGGTGATTGCCGCCCTGGCGCAATATGCGTTCATGCACGCAACCGCAGGAGTTCGCACGAATACCCATCGCGCCGCAGCACTTTACACAGAGATGGCTGCTACCATGACCACGCTGCTTCAACAGCACGCGGCGCTGATATTACCCGATTTTGTTGCCGCAATGTAACTCCTCTCCTCCTGGGAATTTAAAAGCCCTTGCGAAAGCGAGGGCTTTTTTGTGCTTGCGGAAATTATCTCCAGGCTGGGAAAAAACTCAGACGGGGTTCTGCTCAATAAATTGCTTGATGCGCTTGTAGCCTTCTACGTCGAGTCGAAATTCGAGGGCAGCGGCGAGACCTTCGACCTGCTCGGCACTGCGTCCGCCGACGATGGCCGCAGTAATAGCTGGATTGTGGAGTGTCCATGCGACGGCAACGACGCCGGGCACAACGCCCGAGCCGGAGCCGATCTCGCGCAGCAAGTCTACAAGTTTGAGATTGCGGCTTAAGCGCGGCTCGTTGAATTCAACAGCTTTGCGACGCCAATCATCGGCGGGGAAGTGGGCGACGCGCTCGGCGCTCATTTTGCCGGTTAACAACCCCGATACCATGGGGGAATAGTTGATGACGCCAATTCCCTGCTTGAGGCAATAGGGCAGAACTTCAGCTTCATTGGCGCGACGCAACATGGAGTAGGGTGGCTGCAGGCTGGTTACAGGCGCAACGGCCTCAGCGCGCTTGATCTGCTCGACGTTGAAGTTTGAGACACCGATCCAGCGAATCTTGCCTTGCTCTTTGAAGCGGGTCAACGCAGCCCAGGCCTCTTCAATCTCCGGCTCGGGATTGGGCCAGTGGATCTGGTAGAGGTCAATCGTCTCGACATTCAGGCGCCGGAGCGAGGCTTCGAGTTCTTCCGCGAGAGATTTGGCCGTGAGCGAGCGATAGATGGAGCCGTCCTGATGCCAGCGCATGGAGCACTTGGTGAAGACGTATGGTTTGTGCGAGGTGGTCTTGAGCGCGCGGGCGACGATTTCTTCGGAGTGTCCTAGACCGTAGATGGCAGCGGTATCAATCCAATTGACGCCGAGGTCGAGGGCCTTGTGGATGGCGCGGATGGATTCCTGGTCATCCTGCGGTCCCCATGCGAATTCCCAGTTACCTCCGCCAATGGCCCAGGCGCCGAAACCGATAGCCGTGAGTTCAATATCCGAGTTGCCGAGTTTGCGTAATTTGCGTGCTGTGGTCATAGTCAAATTTTAGATGCGTGAACTGGCGAGTAGAGCGCAGGATTATTTTCCTGCATCGCGCCAATCGAGAACGACTTTGCCGGAGTTACCGGAGCGCATGGCTTCGAAGCCTTTCTCGTAATCGCGCCAGTTGAAGCGGTGTGTGATGACTGGGGAGATATCAAGTCCTGATTCGAGCATGACCGTCATCTTGTACCAGGTTTCGTACATTTCACGTCCATAGATGCCGTGAATTGTGTACTGATTGAAGATAACCTTGCTCCAATCGATGGACATTTCCGAGGGCGAAGGAATGCCGAGCATGGCGATTTTTCCGCCGTGGCTCATGTTGGCGAGCAGATCGCGGAAGGCATTCGGGTTGCCGCTCATTTCCATTCCGATATCGAAGCCTTCAGACATGCCGAGCTTCTTCTGCACTTCATCGAGCGTGGTCTCGCGCGGATTGACGGCGAGGGTGACGCCAAGCTTGCGGGCGAGTTCGAGGCGGTGAGGATTGACGTCGGTGATGACGACGTAGCGCGCGCCGGCGTGCTTTGCAACTGCAGCAGCCATGATGCCGATGGGACCAGCGCCGGTGATGAGCACGTCTTCACCGAGGACGGGGAATGTGAGGGCGGTATGAACTGCATTGCCGAAGGGATCGAAGATTGCTGCGACTTCCTGATCGATGCCGTGGGAGTGGCGCCAGACATTGGTCATGGGCAGCGAAATGTACTCGGCAAAAGCGCCGGGGCGATTGACGCCGACGCCCTGCGTAGACGCGCAGAGATGACGTCGGCCGGCAAGACAGTTGCGGCAGCGACCGCAGACGACGTGTCCTTCGCCGCTGACGATATCTCCGGGGTGAAAATCGTTTACGTTGGAACCGACGGCGACAATCTCGCCGACAAACTCATGGCCGATGGCCATGGGAACAGGAATGGTCTTCTGCGCCCACTCATCCCATGCGTAGATGTGTACGTCGGTGCCGCAGATGCCGGTGTAGCGGACGCGAATGAGAACGTCGTTAATTCCAATGGCGGGCTCAGGAATCTCTTCAATCCACAAGCCGGGTTCGGCTTTGCGCTTGACCAGTGCTTTCATCGCTTAAAAACTCCAAGGATACAGACATCACTTGAATCTGCATCCAACTTTGCGCTCTCAATTCTAAGTCATTGCGCAGGAGGAAATCTCCGCAGGTGAGACCGGTACTTAGATGTTGAGGATTTTTGAAGGAGATTCGATGCAGAAATGCCTGTTTTTGGTGCGGAAAATGGAGGGTGTTTAGTGTCTGATTAGCCATCTTGGAAACAGATGTCAGAAATCAGATGTCAGGGATCAGGGCTACAAGATGTGCGGGATAAGCAGAATGATGGACGCGATGCCGCACGAAAATCCTACCTCGGGGCCTAAAGGCCGGATTCATTTTGCAGCATTTGCGTACCGCCTAAAGGCCGTAGCTTCCCAGTTTTAGTCAAGTGTAGAGTTTTTCCGGAGAGTTTTCGGGCACGCGGCAATTGCAGGGCGATTTCGAATTCAGGAGCGAGGGCCTAGTATTCGTGGCGCACTTTGGGATCAGCCAACATTTTGAGTTTGAATTCTTCATAAGGAATGGTCACGAGATTCTCCTATGCTCAGTTTCAATTCTGAGATATTCTTGGGCAAAAATTTCAAGGAGACGCTGTCTGGATAATGAACGGGAAAGTTGGGAGTGATTGGTGGACGCGGTAGGAATCGAACCTACAACCTGTCGATTAAGAGTCGAATGCTCTGCCAGTTGAGCTACGCGTCCAAAATGGGGGTGGGAGAGGCCGAGAAGGCGCAATCCGGAAAGTGCGCGCACCGAAAGTGGACGCTTTCCACTCATTGAATATAACACAAATTGGGTTGTGGATAGAAAGGTTTGGGAGGAGCCCCTGCAGCGAGTTTGCTTGCGCCAGGCGCAAATGGGGGTGCAGCCTGCTTAGAAGGTGAAGGCGATGCCGGCTCTCAAGTTGCGCTGGTCCTGGGCGAAGATTAACAAGGAGCCATCGGGGGAGAGCCATGGACGGTAGCCCTGGGCGAGAAGATTGTTGACGTCGAGGAGGGCTTCAATGCCGACGGAACCGGGACGGCTGGCACGCAGAGTTTGATGCAATCCCAAGCAGAGGTAGGGCGAGGTGGAGGCCATAGCGAATGGTGCAATGGCTGTGAGCGTGGCCTCGGGTTGCCAGCGGTAGGTGGCGCGCCAGTGTGTGTTGGTTCCCTCAACAGTGCCGGAGAGCGAGAGGGAGTACATCTGTGTGTGGCGAGGGCGGGTGAGTGGGAGATTGGAAGTGGAAGCGGTTTGGGTGAGAACGAGCGCGTCTCCATTGGCGTAGCTGAGCCGCACGGAGTTGCCTCCCGGCAAACGCCGCTGAACGGATGCGTAGAGACCTGTGGATGAGAAATTGGCACCGGCAATGTGAAGGAGACCGCTTTGAGGATCGTAGAAGCCTTGATTGGCTATGAGCGAGTTGGCGGCGAAATTGGCCTGTGCTTCAAGATTCGGGTTGGTTATGCTGTCAGCAAAGACTGACAACCGGATGCCGGATTGATTGGTGAATCGCTCCCAGCCCAACTCCTGATGCATGCCACGCTCTAGAACCATCCTGCCGTTGCGTGCGGTGAGTGTGGGGAGTTCAGCAGAAGCGGAGTTGGCGGAGGATGGAGGGAGTTCAGTAGCCATGCGATATGCAAAGGACGATTCGCCGCGACGATAGAGAACGCTTGCGAATGGCAGAGCGGTGAGGAGCGTGCCGCCCGAAGCACCGACCATTTTCGCCATTACTTGCTTTGAACCAACGGTGGCTTCGAGGAGGTCGCCGAGGACGATATTTTCGCGTGATTCCATCATGGCTTCGTCTACGCCGGAGTTTTCGCTGCCGGGGCCAGTGACTTCGGGATGCATAGAAAAGGCGGCAAGTGATTCGACATTGCCGGCCAGACCAAGATCCTGGCGGAAGCCGAGCATGGAGGAGATTTCGCC
>DAHXOQ010000087.1 GCA_027364815.1 Acidobacteriaceae bacterium
CTACATCACCGGCGTCAACCGCAACCAGCTTTTCCATAACAATGGAGATGGCACCTTTACCGATGTGACCGAGAAGGCGGGAGTCGGCGGAATCGTCCCCAAACTTGGTAAGGCTTGGTCTGTAGCAGCGGGATGGTTCGATTACAACAACGACGGCTACCTCGATCTCCTCGTCGTCAACTACCTCAACTACGACATCAAGTCCGCGATGCACTGCTCCAAGGCCGACCTGCCCGCATACTGCACGCCCAACGAATTCCAGGGAACCCAAAACATCCTCTACCGCAACAACGGCGACGGCACTTTCACTGACGTCTCAAAACAATCCCATATCGCCGACTACATCGGCAAAGGAATGGGCCTCGCCTTCGCAGACTACGACAACTCGGGCTTCACAAGCGTCTTCATCTCCAATGACACCTACCAGAATTTCCTCCTCCACAACAATGGCGACGGCACCTTCACTGACGCCGCCATGCTGGCTGGAGTTCAATACAACGGCAATGGAAAAAATATGGCTGGCATGGGCGCAGATTTTCGCGACGTCGACAACGACGGACTGCCCGACATTTTTCAAACCGCCATGTTCGGTGACAGCTTCCCGCTCTATCACAATCTTGGCAAGGGCCAATTCGCTGATGTCTCGGCGACTTCTGGTTTGATCCGCTATACCAGCCGCTTCACCGCTTGGGGCGTTGGCATCTTCGACTTCGACAACGACGGCTGGAAAGATCTCTTCACCGCAGATTGCTCCATCCTCGACAACGAAATGGAAATCGACCACCATCCTTACCCCCTCCCCAACGGCCTCTACCGCAACAAGGGCAATCTCAAATTTGAAGACGTCAGCGCCAAGGTCGGTCCCGATTACGCCCTCCCGATGGCTCATCGCGGCGCGGCCTTCGGGTCTTTATTGAATGATGGAAAAATTGACATCGTCATCAACGTCATCAATGGCCAGCCGCAGATTCTCAAGAACCGCGCCACGAATAACAACCACTGGATTCTCTTGAATCTCATTGGCACCAAATCCAACCGCGACGGTCTCGGCACCCGCGTCAAAATCACCACTGCCAACGGCGTCCAGTACAACCAGGCCACCACCACCGTAGGTTACAGCTCATCAAGCGACAAGCGCGTGCACTTCGGCCTTGGGACAGCCGCAATAATCGACAAAATTGAACTCTCATGGCCCAGCGGAATCAAGCAAACTTTAATTAATATAAAAGCTGATCAAGTACTTACCATCACCGAACACGCACAATAAATTGACCCGTCAATTTCACGCTACCTCTTCGGCTGCCCCCGGTCTCGATTTTGAGACCATGGATTCCATGCGCTTCGCTCTCCCATTCTCAACCCAATTACTTTTTCACCCCACCCACTCTATCCGCCAACTCATCCTCATGATTCGCCCTCAACAGCGCATTCAACTCATCCAGTGCCTGTTGATCACCCTTCGCATACACCACAATCATCTCCGCCGTCAGCTTCGCATTCTTCGCATCGTCCGTTCTAAACTGCGCATCGCAAAGCTCCAGCAACAACGCCAGCGTCCGCGTATGCGACTTCGTCAGCAACTCCGCCGCCTCGCTCCACTTCTGCTGCTTGTACCGCACCGCTCCCAACTCCGCCAGCGCATTCAAATAATTCGGATCATTCGCCAACTCGGCCTTGAATTCCTTTTCCGCAACGTCCAGCTTCCCCTGCTGCAACTCATATATTCCAATGTAAGTATGCGCACCACGAATCTTCGGCTCAAGATCCAGCGCTTTGCGCAGATTCCGCAACCCGTTCTCCCGCTCGCCTAGATACATGTAGATTGCGCCCACAATAAAATTCGCATGTCCCGGTGTGCCGGTAAATCCCTTCACCTTCTCCTGGACCAGTGAAAGCGCCGCCGATTCCTTCTTCGCCTTTAGCAGCCCTTTGGCTTCGTCCCAGATTGCGCGATCCTCCTCCGTTCCCAACATCGTCGTCTCAAATGATGTCGACTCTACCAACTTGTGATGGATGTCTGCTTCATATTGTGACTTTGTTTGATTGCCCAAAAACGCATATGAACGTGACAAATAATAATGAGCCAGCGCTACCGATGGATCCTTCTGCAGCAAATCATGCAGCACATCGATCGCTGCCTGGTAATGCTTCAACTCCAACTCGCAATGGCCAATGCCAAGTTGCGCCGTTTCATCACCACTGTTGATCGCAAGTAATTTCTCGTAGGTCGCCTTTGCCTCCGCCCACTCGGCCAACTTCTCTTGAACGGCCGCCAGCAGCGCAAGCGCTACAGCATCATTTGCATGCAGCTGAACCGCGCTCTGCGCAAATTTCTCCGCATCCTCAAGATTCATCGCGTTCAAGTTCGCCAGGCCAAGGTCATAATCTATGCGGTCCAGCGTCGGATCGGGCTTCTCGGCTTTCTCCAGCCACGTCAATCCCGCCGCGCCATCTCCGCTGCTCAAAAGCAACTCGCCATACTTCTGCCACACATGCGCATCATCCGGCTTCAACTGCACGCACTCTTTAATCGCCTTCAACGCCGCATCATTGTGCCCTGCCAGGTGATACGCCTGCGCTAAATAAAAATATCCATCCCCATCTTTCGGCTCCAGCTTCAAGTAATGCGTCAGCAACTGTATTGCTTCCGCGCGATCGCCCTTGATCAACTGGTAAACAACCCCCTTGTATAGCAAATCTTCATCATTCGGATCCTGCTTCAACGCCTGCGAGTAGCTCACATTTGCCTCATCGCCTCGGTGCGCGCTCTCCAGCAGCATCCCCTTCAACTTCAACGCCGGCGCATAATTCGGATGCGTGCGCAAAATTTCGTTCACCGCCTCATACGCCTGCTTCGGCTGCCCATGCTGGGCCAGGTTCAACGCCTCATGCAACGCGCGGGATAGTTCGACCGCCGCAGGACTCGCCACCTTCTGCGCAAGACAAACACCCGTCGTGAAGCAGCATGAAACCAGAGCCGCCGCTGTCAATCTCATCACACCGGACATTTTGAATCTGCGCATCCAACTCCTACTTCTTCACCACACTCTTCGGGCGTATCTCTGCAAATGGCACTACGCCTTTGCCCTCAAGCACTGAATAACTTTGATCCGCCTTGAGCGGCCCCAAATTATCCACCTTCCCATTCGGCCAAATCACTTCCACTTTATCCGCGTGATCCGCCGTCCCCAGCCCGAAGTGCAATCGCAAATCATGTTGCGACAAATAGCTACCGCCGCTGTGCACTTCATTCAGTTGCGCCACCCCGCCAATCGTCACTCTCACGCGCGCATTCAACGCCAGCCGGTTCGATTCAACTCCCTGCAACTCAAAACTCATCCAGTGATTCTTGATTCCACGAGTCCGCAATATCATCGGCCCGCCGACCAGATTCTCCACTACGATGCACAAGGAACCATCATTGAAGAGATCTCCTACGGCTGCCCCTCGACTCACCTGCAGTTCCTGCATCGCTGGTCCCACCTGCTTGCTCACATCGCTGAAGGTTCCATCATGATTGTTCAGGAAAATAAACTTCGGTTCCTTGTACTTGTCCCCCGCGCTGTCATTCTCCACTTGCGGGTAGACGTGGCCATTCACCACAAACAAATCGTTCCAGCCGTCATTGTCGAAATCAAAAAATCCGTCACCCCAGCCCACATATGGATTTGTCGCCTTGGTGATCCCGGCCACGTCGGAAATATCAGAGAAGTTCATATCGCCATCGTTCTGATAGAGCGCCATATATTGGTCGCTGAAATGGCTGATCGCAATCGACATTCTGCCCGAGTGCATAAAGTCGCCAACCGCAAGACCCATGTTCGCCTGGAACGAACCATTTTGATCGGCGGCCACACCCGACATCAATGCAATATCTGTGAAATGGCCGTTGCCATCATTTTGATAAAGATAATTCGGCTCACCGTCATTGGCCACAAACAAGTCAAGAGGGCCCTTGTTGTCAAAGTCTTCCCATATGGCAGTCAGTCCAAATAAGCGCTGTGGGTCATCCACGCCCGCTTGTTTCGATACGTCTGTAAATGTTCCATCATGATTATTGTGGTAAAGATTATCCGGCAAACCCTTCAATCCAGCCGGTCCGCACTGCACATCAATGCCACGAAATTTACACGTCTTGCTGGAACCGAATTTAGGCATGTCAACAAGATTCAAATCCACATAATGCGATACGAAAAGATCGGCCCAGCCATCCTTGTCATAATCGCCAAAGGTTGCTCCGGCAGCCCATGTTGTATCTCCGCCAAGTCCCGCAGCCTTGGTCACATCCGTAAACGTACCGTCGCCATTATTGCGATAGAGAACCACGCCATTGAAGCAGGTCACCAGCAAATCTGGCCATCCATCATTGTTGTAATCGCCGACTGTTGCGCCATTCGCCCAGCAGGGTGTTCCCACGCCCGCCTTTTCAGTCACATCAGTAAAAGTGCCGTCGTGATTGTTGTGATAGAGCGCGCTCTTGGCCTTCTGCCCCTGCAATGCCTCTTCAACAGTGAGCGACCCGGTAAAAAAAATATCCGGCCAGCCGTCTCGGTCATAGTCAATCAACGCAACGCCGCCGCTCATCGACTCGATGATGTACTTTGCATCGGGCGCGGAGTGATGCTCAAAATGTATGCCCGTTGATGCAGTTATATCCTCTAGTCTCAGATCCGTCTTCACCGGAGGCCGCTTGGGCAGCTTGTCCTCCTGCACATGGTAGACCGACCGTCCCATACCGGAATCCTGCGCGCTCACCATTACCGGCGTGCATGCAAAGATTGCAACAACTGCCACCATAATGCTGAGGGCCCTGCTACTTTTGTGGCGCATCAGCCTCGCCTTCATCCATACCGTTTTTGTGCAGCCTGAGATTTCGGTAAATTGTGCGCAGCTTCTCCTTCATCGCCTTGTATTTCTGATACTCAACAATTTCCCGCTTGGCATCTTCTGGTCTGCCCAACTGCCGGTAGACTGTGCTCAATCTGAAGTGCGCAATGTCGTACGTCGGATCGCGTTGAATCACGCCCTCCAGCAACACCGCCGCTTTCGCCGGCTGCTTCATCGCCACCAGCGCCTTCGCCAAGCCCAGATTAGCCAACGGCTCGTTGGGCCGCAATGCAACTGCACGCGAGTAATCTTCAAATGACGCCTGCAAATTGCCGTGATCCGCTTCAATCTCGCCTAAGCGGCACTCCGCAAGCTCGTCGTTGGGATTCTGCTCCAGCGCCAGACGGTACTCCTTCTCCGCCTCTGCCTTGTTGCCGCCTTCAAGTGAGCTGTTCAACGCATCGGCCAGTTCCAGGTGAATCCCCGGAAAATTCGGATTGATCTTCATCGCCTCGCGTAGATGCGTAATTCCCGTCACCCGATCTCCGTAGCGCAGCGACTCATGAGCCATCACCACATGCATCTCGGCTGAATCTGGATTCACTAATGAAAGACTGATCATTGCCTCACCCGCAAGATCCGTATAAATCTGATAGGCCGAATAAATCAGGCCCAGATCCGTCGGATTCTTCTCTCGCAGAGCATCAATGATCACTACCGCTTTTGATGAATCATTGTTCACCGCATATATATTCAACAACGCCTCGCCCGCTGCCCGCTGCAACTTCGGATCTTCAATGTGCGGAAAGGATGCTTCCAAATCCTTTTGCGCATTCGCCACATCACCCAGCCGCTGCTCGCAAAATCCCAACAGCACCATCTGATGCCAAAGCTCCGGCTTCATCTCCGTTGCTCGACGCAACTCGGGCACTGCTTGCGTGCAATCATTCTTGAAATAAAAGAGCACTCCAAGGTTCCCATGAACTTCCACATCATCCGGCGTCAATTCGGCAAGCGCCTGTAACTCGGGAATCGCGAGTTCCGGCTCCTTGCGCATCAGGTAACGCTGTGCCTTCGCACGATGCTCAGCAATCTGTTGCTCCTTCGTCGGAGTTGTCTGAGCAGCCTGGGCCTGACTTGCAGGTGCATGTGAGGTACTCGCTTGCGATAAAAGCAGGGATATCCCCTGAAAATACACCAGGAATGCAACAGCGAAAAGAATGTGGCTTTTCTTCATATTGACCCCATTTTATTACAGCGTCCAGTGCTTTCTTCACACTCACAGAAAGAAGAGGCGGCCCGATGGGCCGCCTCTTCAAGTCGGTCAATTGCAACCGGGTTAGAAGGTGATGTGAGCGCTGACCGACATGTCACGTCCACCTATAGAGGTGCTGCTGATTTGGTTGGATGAACCAACGCTTGTGTATGGTGTGCCTGCGCCGCTGCTGCCGGTCAGTGAATTGCCCGGCTGTCCGAAGCTGGCATGGTTAAAGACGTTCTGTGCATCGCAGCGGAGCTGCATGTTCACTACGTGGCCCCATCCCTCAAAGAGAAGGAAGTCCTTGTGAACCGATGCGTTGAACGTATTGATGCCAGGACCATAAAGTGAGTTTCTGCCTACGCTACCGTAATGGCCATCACCAGGATTCGAAAACGCTTCCGGGTTATACCACTTGGTATTGCAAGCTGCTCCCGCTTGTTGCACTGCGCAACGTGGATTCTTGCCCACGATACTGATCGGATTGCCGCTCAGGTTCGGGAAAGCTCCGCTGCCGTTGGCATTGGTGTGCTGATCGCTGTTGACTGTGAACGGTTGACCCGTCTGGAGAATGACCGAGGTTGAAATCTGCCATCCACCAACAAACTCATTGGCGATGAAGTTGTTGTTCAGGAACTTCGCTCCCTTGCCGAATGGCAGGTTGTAGACCACATACCCCTTCAAAGCATGACGAACATCAAAGTTCGATGCCGCGTAGTTCGCTCTGATGTTGTATGAGCTCTGAATGGCCTGAGGGCCTTCACGGCTGCCCCAACCAGACGAATCCTGCGTATCCAGCATATGCGCCCAAACATAGTTGAAGCTGGCGTTCAAGCCATCAGCCATGCGCTTGTTCACCACCAACTGCAATGAGTGGTAGTTGGAAACACCGTTGTAGTTGTTCCAGCCAATGCTGTTCTGGCCATATTGCGGGTATGGAATCGCGGCCGTGTTCACTCCCGTCGAAAGCATCTCGCTTTGCGGAATCTGGTTGAGGTTGATCGGTACGGACAGGTTCATACCATGGCTGGCTACGTACGAAGCTTCCACCTCGATATTGCGTGTGAGTTCACGCTGTACCGAGAAGTTCCACTGCAGAATCTTGGGAACCGCTACGTGGTAGATAAAGCCGCTAACACCCTGGCCATTGAAACGGGTTGGATCTGTTGACGCTTGCGAGTAAGGCAGTGGTGTAGTTGTCTGCACACCAATGCCAGTGCTGCCGAGTCCGCCCGTGGTGATCAGGTTGCCTGTGCCCTTCAACGTAGTAATCGGGCTCCGGCCAGTTGCATCCTGCGCTCCACCAGAGGCGCCGAAGGTGTTACCCATGCCACCGCCGTAGTTATCCAGGCTGAAGTTGTAGCCAAAGACGCCAAACGCACCGCGCACAGTCATCTTCGGTTGTACCAACCAGGAGAAGCCAACGCGTGGCAAGAACGTGGAATAAGTGTTGGCAATCAGCTGCTTGCGGCCATTAGCTGCAGTGCTTGCATACCACATGGCTCCAAGTGTTCCGGTTGCAGGATTTGTGACTGTTGGATCGAAACCGTCGATGTTATTGTGAACTTCACTCCAGCCATACGACGCCTGGTAGCGGAGTCCAATATTGATCGTCAAATTCGGCTTGATCTTCCAGTCATCCTGCACAAAAAGTTGTGGAGACTTCAGACGCGCGCCGTACTCTGGCGTGACTGATGCTCCCCAGCTTGCAGGAAGGCCAAGCATGAAGTCAGCATAGGCCCAACCAGTGTTGCCGTCTACCGACGCGCCACCAGAATTATTCGTCCAGTGCGCCGTGTAGTTGTTATTGTTACCCCAGCCTGGGCTACCGAAATCAAATGATCCAGCGTTTGTGTTGCCCCATGCCGTCGAGTTGTCCTGGTAAGCCAGCAACTCGCCACCAAAGTGAAGAATGTGCTTGCCTGTAATCAGCGTCACGACATCCGAATCATCAAATTCGTGCTGCTTGTACGCTGAGTTCGATGCCGGGTTAATCCATGCATAGTTCCAGTCGCCGTCAGCAAAGTTGATCGATGGGAAATCGTCGGCCTTGGCAAACTGCCATCCCGTCTTCGCTGCATAGCCTTTGCCGAGAGCCTGGTCCGTGTAAAACGACTCCTGGTTGGTAAAACCAATACGCGCTTCGTTTGTGAGGTGAGGGGTGATCTGCCACACATCGGAAACCTGTGACTTGTTGTTGTCCTGATCGCCGTTCTGGCAATTCACCGGGCAGGCAAAAGCGCTGCTCAGGAAGACTGCCGGATTGTCCTGCTGGCTGTCAGACAACGTCAAACGGTTGTTCTTCGTGATGTCATAGTCAAGACGTCCCATGTATTGAATCCATGGATTCGAGGCCACCAGCAATGATTGGAAGTTACCAACAGGCTCACCGTGACCGCCGGTGCCGCCGCTAGTCAGGAATTTGCCAGTGATATGGTTCGTCGGTGTCGGATAGAAGGCCTGATCTGCCAGCGCCACCGGATCCTGCAACGACGTCGGGATCATGTTCGACCCGTATTCACTTGCGAAGCTCTGACGAATTGGATAGAGGTTATTGTTTGAATCAATACCGATGACTTGGGTCGTCGGATCATACAGCGGCGACAAGCCGGTAAAATCACCGCTCATAATCGCTGTCGTCGGTACGCTGACCGTTCCGCCGCTCGGCGCATTGTTGATGATGTGGTCATAGTTGAAGTAGAAGAAGATCTTCTTCTTGATCGCCGGACCACCAATTGTGCCGCCAAAATCGTTGTAACGAAGTTTGGTGATCGAACTATTGCCAGAGTTGAAGTTGTATGGGCTCGCCGTAAACATGTTGTTCCGGATGTAGTCATACCCTGATCCATGGAACGAACTTGTGCCGGCCTTGCTGATCTGGTTGAAGATCGCGCCGCCGATACCATACTGCGCCGAGAAGCTCGACGTATTGATCTGCACTTCGGCTACGTTCTCAAAAACTGCCTGCTGCGCATTCATACTGTGCGAGAGAGTGTTCGACGCGCCGTCCGTCAGCATGTTGCTGTACGGGAGATTGCCGTTGATCGCTGCGACCTGACCGGGATTCGAGGAACCCTGATTGCAGCCTGATCCTGTGCAACCTGTGGCTCCAGGAAGCAGAATGATGAAGTTTTCCCAGTCTTGTGTTATCTGGGGCAATCCAGCCATCGTCGTCGCGTTCAGCGTCGTCGATTGCTGACCCGACTCTGTTTCCAGAAGCGGAAGATCAGTATTTACTGTGATGACCTGCTTCTCTGAGCCAAGCTTCAACTGCGCATTGAGCGAGAAGAAACCGACTTGAAGTGTGATAGGTCCACGAACCAGCTGTTCAAAGCCGGCATGTGTAATGGTAACTGTGTAGTGGCCGGGTACGATCGTGTTGGTATCGAATACGCCGGAGCCGTTGCTGGTGAAGTCATACGACACACCTGTGTCGAGATTCAATACAGTGATCGTTGCGCCCGGAATGACCGCTCCCGTAGGATCAGTCACCGTACCGCGTATATCACCGCCATTGATGCTTTGCGCAAGGCCGTAAGTGGCCGAAAGCATAAGCAGACAGACGAAGATGGAAACAAGTATTTTTCGCATCAAACAGTCCCCCAAAATTGTTATTACTGCGTGTCATGGCCGCGTACTGTGCGCGAGCCGTATAGTCCGGAATTTGTGGTCGACTCAAAAAGTGATTGCCACTTCTTCTTGCCTTGCCCACATCCGAATCCATAGCTAACTGGTCCTTGGGCTCAAAACCCACTTCACTCAAACGAATGAAATGTGATGTTTTTGTGCTCTCTTCAAAACCGAATAATCCATCTACCTGAGCAGATTGAACTATTTCGTGCATTGTTAAGAACGCATAAAACGACCTCGCAGATTAGAAACCATCCGAATATGTGTTGTCAAGGCCATTTAGATTGACAAAAACGCACACCCAACCACCCCGTTTGGGGGCCTGTTTAGGTG
>DAHXOQ010000088.1 GCA_027364815.1 Acidobacteriaceae bacterium
TGGGAAAATTCCACGGCGTGATCATGCCGCAGACGCCGATGGGCTGGCGCACCGCCATCGCGAACTTGTTGGGCATTTCCGACGGCACCGTGGGACCAAACAGGCGGCGGCCTTCGCCGGCGACGTAGAATGCTTCGTCGATGGCTTCCTGAACGTCGCCACGGGTTTCGGCGATGACCTTGCCCATTTCGCGGGTCATGTCGCGGGCAAATTGCTCTTTGCGCTCGACGAGCAGGTTTGCGGCGCGGAAGAGGATTTCTGCGCGCTTTGGAGCGGGGACGAGGCGCCAACTGGCGAATGCTTTTTTGGCGATTTCGACAGTCTGGTTGACGTCGTCGCCGTTGGAGGCGGCGAATTCGCCAATGATGTCGCGATGGTCAGCGGGGTTGATGTTGAAGAAGGTTGCGCCGCTCTTGGCGGGCTGCTCTTTACCGTTGATGAGATTGCCGAATTTGGGGTGAGACATGATTACCTCGGAAGATTTTGGAAAAGACCGTTGAAAGTTACCCGGGCGGGGTCTGACGGCGGGAAAGCGGGCAGGAATCGCCAAGGGTATGGGCCGCTAGAGATTCTACATGAAGCGCGGCAGGGGATGCTGCGAGGGGGTCACTAAAGTGCGGAAAATGCGCTGAATTAACGGGTTTAGGCCCACTGGCCTTACAATTGACTAGAGGTACAACAAACCCAAATGTCAATGCACGGTTATCCTTCGCGTTCATCGCGGTCGCATGGATTGCGATCGCTCTTCAGCATGTTTTCAAGCGATCTTGCGATCGATTTAGGTACGGCGAACACTCTGGTGTTTGCAGCAGGAAAAGGAATTGTCGTCAACGAACCATCGATTGTTGCGATCAACAAAAATACCGGTGAAGTGGAAGCGGTGGGCAAGGATGCCAAGGTGATGCTGGGTCGCACGCCGGGAAATATTGTCGCCATCAAGCCGATGAAGGATGGCGTGATTGCCGACTTCAAAGTCACCGAGAAGATGCTGAATTATTTTATTCAGAAAGCGCATAACAGAAAGATGCTTGTGCATCCGCGCATCGTGATCGGCGTGCCGTCAGAGATTACGCAAGTTGAGAAGCGCGCGGTTGAAGATTCGGCGTATCGCGCGAAGGCGAGCGAAGTCTATCTCGTGGAGCAGGCGATGGTGGCCGCGATCGGTGCAGGATTGCCGATCACTGAGCCTTCAGGAAATATGGTTGTGGACATTGGCGGCGGCACAACGGATATTGCCGTGATCTCGCTGGCGGGAATTGTTTACTCGCGTTCGGTGCGCATGGCCGGCAACCAGATGGACGAAGCGATCACGAATTATTTGAAGCGCAAATACAACTTGCTGATTGGTGAGCGCACGGCAGAGCAAGTCAAGATCGATATTGGCTCTGCGTATCCGCTGGACAAGCCGTTGACGATGGAGATCAAGGGACGCAATTTGATTGAAGGCGTGCCGAAGACGATCACGGTTGACGACAGCGAGATTCGTGAAGCGCTGGGCGAGTGCATTGCGGTGATGATGAACGCGATTCGCGTGGCGCTGGAGCGGACTCCGCCGGAGCTTTCGGCTGACATCAGCGACCGCGGCATTGGGCTGACGGGTGGTGGTGCGCTGCTTAGGAATTTGGATAAGCGCATTCGCGAGGAGACGGGCTTGCCTGTTTCTGTGGCCGATGATCCGCTGGCGTCGGTGGTGCTTGGAACAGGGAAGATGCTTTCGGATTTCAAGCTGCTGCGCAAGATCAAGATTGACTGAACAGGGGGCAGAAATCAGGGGTCAGTTTTCAGACTTTTCGCTCACCATTCAAACGAACTGAGAACTGACAACTGTCAACTGAGAACTGATTTAACATGGATTCGTTCTTCGCCCGCTATCGCAATCTACGGGTGCTGCTCACGCTGCGGGCTGTGCAGTTCATCGGCCTTGCCACGCAAGTGCGGCGAACCAGTGCGGGCGAGAGCACGCTTGATACGAGCGACGGCAAGAGCGTTCGATTGATCCGGGTATGGACGGCGTCGGTCATCACTCCATTCGAGAGAATTCTGCAGGGTGGCACAAGCGGGATTAGCGGCTTGTGGACGAATTACATTGGCCTGCGCCGTGAGCATGATCAGAATATTGAACTGCAAAAGACAATCGACCGGATGCGGCTTGAAGAGGCAGCGATGCTCGAAGACGCGCGCCAGGGTCAGCGGCTTCAGGAACAGTTGGGATTTCAGAAGCAATATATTTACCACACACAAATTGCAGCGGTGATTGGCGGCAGCGGCACGGACCACTCGCGCGTGATCTACATCAACAAGGGCAGCGCGGACGGGTTGGCGCACGACATGGCCGTGATTGTTCCTAACGGAATTGTGGGCAAGATTCGCGAGGTCTTTTCTCATTCGTCGCAAGTGCTAGTGATCAACGACCAGACGAGCGGCGCCGGAGTGATTCTGGAGACAACGCGCATTCGCGGGATTTTGCGCGGCAATGCAAATGGGCAGACTCAGATTATTGGAGTTCTGGCGGACAATCGCATTCAACCGGGGGAGAAGGTTTTGACGGCGGGCGGAGATCAGATTTTTCCGCGCGGGCTGCCGGTGGGAGTGGTGAAGAAGGTAGTGCCCGATCCTGATCGCGATGGTTTCATTGATGTTTATGTGGACCCTTACGCGCCACTCAATCGCATTGACGAAGTGCAGGTAATTACCTCGATGCAGCCGGTCTTACCGTCGGATCAGCAGAATGATATTGCGACGAGTGAGGCGCTCAAAGGCCCCGAGGCAGCGGCAATCCGCCAGCATGCAATTGAGGAGCAGAAGAAGGCCGCGGCGTTGCTGGCCGAGCGGTTGCCCGGATTGACGGATCCGAATGCGCCGCCATCGGATGTGCCGAAACCGGCGGACACGGATATCCGCGTTCCTCCGCCGGCCAGGGCTTTGCATCCGGATAGATTTTCTTCCGAAGGCGCAGAGACCAGGAATGAGAACGAGAGTGCAGCGCCGGCTCAGACTAAACCTGCGGCGAATAGTCCAACCAGGCAGAAGACTGAGAAGCCCGCTCAAAAACCCGGGAGTGGCGAGACAGGCAAGCCAGGCAGTGACACGACGGATAAGCCCAAAAATGATACGACGGGCACACCCAAGGGAGGCAACTGATCGATGAACGTGCTTCCATATGATCCCCGTCACGAGTTGGTGATCCGCCGGTATCCGTTGCAGGTTTACACGCTGGTCCCCCTGGCTGCGCTGGTATTGCAGGCGTGGTTGCCGCTCATGCACTACACGGCATACTTTGCCTATGTGGATCTGCCGCTGGTGGTGACGATCTACTTTGCGCTAGGCCGCCGCAGTCCGGTTCAGGGAATGTTGTTTGGTTCAGTCATCGGCATTATGCAGGATGCGCTTACACACCAGGCGATTGGCTTGAATGGAATTACCAAGACGGTTGTTGGATACCTTGCGGCTTCAGTTGGAGTGCGCATTGATGAGAGCAGCCTGCTGGTGCGCGTGATGCTCAGTGTCATTCTCTCCCTGCTTTCGAGCGCGATGTACATTTTCATTGTTGTGCAGTTGCTCGGCCTTGAAAAGCAATGGGTGTGGTGGACGGAGATTCTGCGCGGAGTTGGAAATGCGGCCTTGGCGCTGATGCTTTATCCGCTTCTTGACCGTTTGCAAGTGAGGGATTGATTTTGTTGTTTTGAAGTTGAGGTTTTTTTGATGCAATCGGATCGCATGGACCGCGAAGCAAAGCTCTCGCCCATCAGGCTGACGGCGGTGCAGTACGGCATATTGGTAATGATGCTGGTGCTGGCCGGCGGTCTGTGGCGGTTGCAGGTGCTCGGCGCGGACAGCTATCGATTGCTGGCCGAACAGAATCGCATTCGCAAGGTGCCGGTACTGGCGCCGCGAGGAAAGCTCTTCGATCGCGATGGGAACATCTTGGTGGACAACTATCCCTCGGTCTCCTGTTTTTTGATTCGCGATCAAGGGCGCAACATCGAAGCCGATCTGCCGATGATTGCGCATGGACTCAATGTTGATGTGGAGCAATTGCGCGCCGCACTGCGGCACTACAAGTATGCGCCGGGATACCAGCCGATTCCCATCAAGCAGGATATTACCGCCGATGAGCAGGCGTTCATTGAAGCACATCGTTTTGAGCTGCCCGAGTTGCTGACGATTGACGAAGAGCGACGGCTTTATCCGCGCGACGGATTTGCTTCTGCGTTGATTGGGTACGTGGGCGAGATCAGCGAAGAGGATTTGAACAATCCGCGCTATGCGGCCTATGAGCCTGGCGACGTGGTGGGCAAGGCGGGGATTGAAGAAACCTACGACGAGTTGCTGCGCGGCGAGGATGGATCGCGCGACGTGATTGTGGATAGTCACGGACGCGAGGTTGGCTACTTGCGCACGCAACACGCCAAACCGGGGCAGGATTTAAAGCTGACGATTGACAACGATCTGCAGAAGGCGGCGGAGTTGGCGCTCGGCGACAGGAACGGCGCGATTGTGGCGATGGATCCGCGCAACGGCGAGATTCTTGCGCTGGTCTCGCGGCCGAGTTTTGATCCGAATGCATTTTCCGTGCGCATCAATCGCGCGGATTGGAACAAGCTGATTACCGATCCCGATCATCCGCTGATGAACAAGGCGATTCAGGCGCAGCTAGCGCCGGGGTCGACATTCAAGATTCTCATGTCTGTTGCAGGATTGCAGGAAGGCGTTGCGCAGAACATGCATGTTTACTGCAGTGGGGGCGCGGATTTTTACGGGCACTACTACCATTGCGATGAGCACCACGGCGCGGTGGATATTCACAACGCGATTCCAATGAGCTGCGATACGTTTTATTACACGCTCGCCGACAAGCTTGGCATTGACCGCATTGCGAAGTATGCGCAGGCCTTTGGCTACGGGCAAAAAACCGGAATCGATTTGCCAGGCGAACAGCCAGGCGTGATGCCGAGTCAGCAGTGGGCGGCCAAGTACTACCATCGCAAGTGGTACGCGGGCGAGACGATCTCAGTGGGCATCGGTCAGGGCGCGGTTGAAGCGACGCCGTTGCAGTTGGCGCGCATCATCGGCGGGATTGCTTCGGGGGGTCACATGGTGAGGCCGCACACGGTTTTTGCCAACGAGATGACGCCGGATTTTCACAAAGCTCTGGAGCAGAATTATCCCGGCGTAGGTGAGACGAACGTGCCCATCGATCAAGACAACTGGATGACGATTACCGACGGTATGGCTGAGGTAACGCAACCGGGCCTCTATCACACGGCCGGTTCCGCGCATCTGGATGGAATTGATTTTGCCGGCAAAACAGGAACTGCGCAGGTGGTTGGTCACGACACGTTGAGCAAGATGGCCAAGACGCACGCAACGAATCCGAATGTCTGGTTTGTCGGCGTGACGCCGTGCAGGAATCCGGAGCTGGTGGTTGCGGTGCTCTGGCAGAATGGCGGATTCAGTTACTACCCGGCGCGCATTGGTGCGCAGGTGGTGGAAGCATATGTCGAAAAGAAGCGTCGTCAGGAGGGAAATCTTCCGGCGGCGAAGACGACAGCGGCTGTTGATGTGGGTGCGGTCTGGACAGTGCCGGGGACGAAGGGAAAGAGTGAGCACGTCGAGGCGGGGCACTTCTTTGTCGGGGGTGGTCAGATTTTTGCGGCAAAAGCGCCGGCCAAGCCTGAGAAACCAGCTCAGCCTGTTTCTCCGAAATTGCCGATCCCTGTTTCCGCTCAATTGGGCATTGCAATACCGTGGCTGGGCTCAGAAGAGAAGTTGGTGCAGCCATGATGCGCCGCTTTTTGAGCTTCCGCGATTTTGACTGGCCATTACTGGGTGTGGTGCTGCTTCTCTGCGTCATCAGCGTGGGTGAAATTTACAGCGCGACACTTAATACGAAATTCACCGGCTTTCATACCAAGCAGATTTTCTGGATTCTCGGCGGCATTGTGGCGATGTTTATCTTCTCGCGCATCAACTACCACCGGCTGCTGGATTTAGTACCTTGGTTTTACGGCTTCTCACTCATCGCATTAGTTGCCGTAAAGCTGGGCGGCACTAAGGTGCTTGGCGCGCGGCGCTGGATCAAAATCGGCCCCATGCACTTTCAGCCATCGGAGTGGGTGAAGCTGGTGCTGATTTTGGCCGTGGCGCGTTACTTTGCCAACCTCGGCGGGCGACGATTGACCTGGGGCGACATTCTGAAAGCCTTCCTGCTGGTGGGGTTGCCATTGATTTTGGTTTTGATTCAGCCGGATATGGGTACGGCGCTGATCTATACGCCGATCCTGATTGGCGGTCTGCTGCTTGGCGGAATCAGTATCAGGCAGTCGCTGATTTTGGCAGTGACGGGTTTTGTGCTGATCTTCGGCATCTGGAACAGCGGCAAGATTCTGAAGCCATACCAGAAAGACAGGTTGACGAGCTTCATCAACCCCGATGACGACCCCCGAGGCAAGGGGTATCACGTCATCCAATCGAAGATCGCTGTCGGCTCTGGAGGGATTTGGGGTAAGGGAATCGCCAAGGGAACCCAGACCCAGGGGAATTTTCTGCCCATTCCCCATGCGGACTTCATATTTGCCGCTTTTAGCGAGGAACACGGCTTTGTGGGCGCGCTCTTCATTCTGCTGCTATACTTTTTAATATTGATGCGTTTGATTCAGAACGCTCAAACTGCCGCGGACCTCTCCGGCTCCCTCATCATTATGGGAGTTGTAGCTGTGGTGACCTTTCAGATTCTGGTCAACGTGGGGATGGTCATCGGTTTTATGCCCGTCACCGGAATCCCTTTGCCGTTAATGAGTTACGGTGGATCTTCGGTGTTGTTCACCTTCCTCGCCCTGGGCGTTGTCATGAATGTCCGTATGCGACGGTTTGTGAATTGAATTGTGCCAGTCTCCATTTGGAGGCTGTACAGGTTTTGGGGTTTGGACCTCTTATAGCAAGCGCCAGGTGCAACTAAGCCGAAATTGAGCGCCAACTGAGGCCAAATTCCTCGGTTATTTGAATGATTTAGCCGGCGAGTTAACGATTGAATTGTCGCCCGGCAGGATAGAGTTGATGAGCGCGCAGAGTCGTGCAACCCGCAAGTGGCCCGTTGGCCGCATCGAGCTCGAGGTAATGTTGAGCCGGAGTCCATTCTGGACGCTGGTTCTGAACTTTGCTTTGCAGATTGTTTGCGCCCCCACTTTCGGAGTCGCGCGGATTGCGCCGACCGCAAGGTCAGCCGATCGCCCTCTGCATCTGGTTCTTCGCTTCGCGCGTCGCCTTCGCGTCTTACTCCACTTCACCTTCGCGCCTCTAGTGGTTGCTTGCGCAACCTTGTGTGCTGCGTTCGGAGTGGTTGAAGACAAGGATGCGGACATCCCCACGCATTGCGTTGCCTCCCCAAAGCACAACTCGTTCCCACCCGGATTTATACAATTCTTCGCTAGCTTTGCCGCTGTTCCCCTCAGTTAAAAAACTGCGGGGCGGAAAGGCAAGATGGCAAAGGAAATTTGTATCTCCAGCACGCCGCATGAAACGCGGCTGGCAATATTAGAGGATGATCAGCTCGCGGAAATTTATTACGAACGCGAAAACGAATACACCCTCGCAGGTTCCATATACAACGGACGCGTCACACGCGTGCTTCCCGGCATGCAATCGGCATTTGTCGATTTAGGGCTGGAGCGCGACGCGTTCCTCTACGTCACTGACTTCATCGAGATTGAAGACCCTGAAGAGGGCGATGAGATTGAGCGCGCAGCGGCCTCGGCGGCCCCTCGTCCAGTGAAACCAGGTTCGGCCATTCAGAGCAGTTCTGGAGGCAGGACTGAGGAACGTCGGCCTGACGGGCGCAATCAAGACGGCCGCAATCGCCGTCCAGTCGCGGAAGTTGACGTAGCACCCCTCAAGTCGATACTTGCGCCGACTGCGGCTGAGCCAACTAACTTAGACATTGCACAGAAGGGTGACGACGCGGGGGATGATTCCGGCGGACGTCGCTGGCGTGGTCGCCGTCGTCGTCGCGGCGGCCGCGGCGGTGATGGTGCAGGTGAAGCTCCTCCCGCACCGGGCCAGCCAACTAAAGGAATCACCGTTGAGGCTGAAAGCGCGGATAGGGACGACCAGGGCGAGGTAGAGGAGATTGAGATTCAATCTACTTCTCCGGCTTCAGGTCGTGGTTCAGAGAGCAGCTCGCGCAAAGATTTTGGCCGTGAATCAGGACGCGAATCAGGGCGTGATTCAGGCCGTAATCGGGATCGCCGTGGTGGTGGCTCAGGTCGCGATTCAAGACGCGATTCGGGTCGCGAATCTGGCTATGATGCGGGCGGCGATTCAAGTTCATCAGCGCCATCAGTACCAATCGTTCTGCCCGGCGAATCGCTCTCTAATTACGGAGCAAAGAATGAGGAGCCTGCAAAGTCCGAGTCAAAATCGGAGCCTGTACGTTCAGCGTCTACCTTCAAGCCGACAACAATGATTGAAGCGCCGATTGTCTGGGACGGCGTCGGTCCGCTGCCCGGTGAGTCAATCTCGCGTTATAAAGCGAGTAAGCCGGCGAAAATTGAAGAACCTGCAATTGACGAGGCAACAGAAAACGAAGAGATCATTACCACTGAAGATCAGGCGACATTCCCTGAGCCATCCGCGATTGTGGCGGGCGACGAATCCGTGGAAAATGAAGAGCTTGAAGTTGAAGAAACCGAGAGCGGCGAATTCAAAGAACCGGAATCAGATGACGCGTACGAGGTGGAAGAAAGCGAGAGTGTAGTCCATCATGCTCCGCCTCGGTACACCTTTGCTGCACCGGTTGTCGAAGACGAGCAGGTAGAAGAAACATTCACCGCAGAGCATCACTCGCACTCCGCTTCGACTCACGAAAGCGTGAGCGAAGAAGCAACGCCTGAGGAGAATCACTCTGCCTCTCACAATGTTGATCCGCTTCCGCCTTCAACCTTTCGCCTTTTTGGCTTTGGCAAGAAGAAGGAAGAGAAAAAGCCTGCACGCGCGTCGAATTACTCGCCGGGTGTGGGTCATGTTGAAGAAGAGGAAATTGACGAGGACGAGGTTGCAACAACGCCGCGTTTGCATGCACGCGCCGGCGACTCGGATTCTGATGATCTTGAAGAGGAGACGCTGCGTGCGCAGATTGGCTCCGGCGCACTTGGCGAGATGTTCCAGGAAGCACACCTCGATCACCGTATTCAGTTGGATTTTGACGGTTCGCCTGATGAGGAAGATGAAGAAGAGGGAAGCGCTGCTCCCGGCGCACCGCGTCGCGACCGCAATCAACGCGGTGGTCCGCGTCGTGGCCACCCAGGCCAGAGCGGCGGCGGTCCGCGTCGCGGAGGGCCATCGCGCCGCAATGCACAGTCCACAGACTTGCCCATCATTTCTGATCTGTTGAAGCCGGGCCAGGAGATTCTGGTCCAGATCGCCAAGGAGCCTATCGCCAAGAAGGGCGCGCGCATCACAAGTCACATCGCGCTGCCGGGCCGTTTCCTGGTCTTTATGCCGACCGTGAGCCATGTTGGAGTGAGCCGCAAAATTTCTTCCGACGAAGAGCGTCATCGCCTGAAGCGGATTCTGGTCAGTGAGCGTGGCGATCAGACGGGTGGCTTCATTGTCCGCACCGCTGCCGAGCATGCCAGCGAAGAAGAACTCCGCGCTGACTTGAGATTCCTGCTGCATCTATGGAGCGAGATTAAGAACCGCTCGGAGAGTTCGAAGTCTCCGGCGCTCATCTATCACGATCTTTCGTTGATCGAGCGCATTCTGCGCGACCAGGTCAGCGACAACTTCTCGTCGATCTGGGTTGACTCTGAAGCCGATTACGAACGCATTGTGCGCTTCCTCAATCGTTTTTCGCCTACGCTGGTGCGCCGCGTCAAGCTTTACACAAAAGAGGTTCCACTCTTTGAGCACTTTGGTATTCAGGATGAAATCTCCAAGGCTCTGCGTTCAAAAGTGTGGCTCAAGAGCGGCGGCTCCATCGTCATCAACCAGACTGAAGCCCTGGTGGCCATCGACATCAAC
>DAHXOQ010000089.1 GCA_027364815.1 Acidobacteriaceae bacterium
GAGTCTCGCTGTTTTTTCTGGCGGCCGTTTTTGCGTTTTGGCGCTATGTGCAGAGGCCGAGCATTGGGCGGTTGGTGGCGGCTGGAGTGGTTGCGGGATGTTTGCTGGCGACAAAGCACAGCGGGATTTTGCTGGCGCCGATGCTGATTGCGCTGATGGCGTGGGAGGTTTGGCAGACTCCGGCGGATGAGAATGGGAAGCGCGACCGGGTGCGGCGCGCTGCGGCAATGCTGGCGGCGTTTGTGGCGATTGTGGTGGTTGGAGTGGTGACGCTGTGGGCGTTTTATGGGTTCAGGTATTCGGCACGGCCCACGGGGCTGGTGATGAACCCGAGTTTGACGGAGTACATGTCGAGCTTGAGTGGTTTTGATCAAGCGGGAATTGGATTTTTTCAGCGGACGCATTTGCTGCCCGAGTCTTATTTGATTGGACTGGTGGATGTGAAGAAGATGGCGGAGTTCTATCCGACGTTTGTGCTGGGCCATGTGTATGCGCATGGGAAGTGGTGGTATTTTCCGGTGGTGTTGGCAATTAAAACCACGCTGGGATTGATGGCTCTGATCGGGATTGGGGTTTGGGTCTTCTTTTTGCGGAGAGAGTATTTCTGGCGGAATTTGAAGGTGGAGGGTTGTGTTGCATGTGGAGATAAAACGCCAGGCAAAGAGAACGAGCATGTGCGGAATGCGCTGGTTTATCTGCTGCTGCCGGGTGCGGTTTATCTGGCAGTTGCGATGGCGAGCGGAATGAATATTGGAGCGCGCCATGTGCTGCCGTTGTACACGCTGGCGGCAATTTTTGCAGGTGCGGCGGTGGCTAAGGTTTCAGTTCAGGGCAAAGCGTGGGTTTGGGTAACGGCGATATTGGTGGCACTGCATGCGGGGAGTGGGATGAGGAGCTTCCCGGTACCGTTGGCGTATGCGAATGAGCTTTGGGGAGGCCCTGAAAATCTGCATACGTTGCTCAGCGATGCGAATGTGGATTGGGCGCAGCAGTTGATTTCAGTGAAGAAGTGGCAGGATGCGCACCCGAGCGAGGAGTGCTGGTTCAGCTACTTTGGGCAGACGGCGGTCAGGCCCGAAGAGTATGGGATCAATTGCCACGAGATGTCGAATGCGAGCTCGTTTTACTTCAACAAGGACATGCTGGAAAAGATTGCGCCCCAGGTGAAGGGAACGGTGCTGCTGAGCGCCGGAGATTTAAGCGGTTGCGAGTGGTCGAGCGATTTGGTGAGTCCGTTGCGTGGATTTGAGAACAGAAAACCGGACGAGATGATCGATTACGGTGTGATGGTCTATCGCGGTGAATTTGATCTGCGCGATGCGGCGGCTCTGAGCCGGACAGCACGGGCGAAGTTACTGCTTAGCGAGAATAAGCCACAGGAGGCTCTTCAAGAGGCGCAGGAGGCGGTAGCGATAGCTCCCGATTACTTGCTGGCGCTGATCATGGAAGGGGATGCGGCGGCGGCGGCCGGGGATAAGGATCTGGCGCGGAAGGCATGGAGTGCGGCGGTGGAGAGCGCCAAGAAGCTGGAGCCGGATGCGCAGGTGGGGTATTTGGGAGAATTGCAGACAAAGCTGAGCAAGTGAAGGGCCGTTTGAGAGCGCGAAAGGGTGCGAATTTGTTGGCGAAAAAAGCTTTCCACAGGGTAAAGCGGAGTGTTTACTTATGTGGTGCTCGAAATCCCTTTCAAATACAAGATGTTGTGGTTTCCTCTTGACATCTACAATAGAGAGCGTTAACTTCGCATCTGCAGCTGTAAACAAATATTAACGGTTTTCATGATTTTTTAATCGTTTTGAGACCGGATTGAAGTTGGAAAGCCGGGGTTGAAACGAGCAAGGCAAGAAGTAGAAAGTTGCGGTTAAACAGTTGACGGAATTTTGTTTAGTTGAATTTGATTGATCTTGTCATGGCATCATTTTTGTAGTTTTTGATTTTTTTGGTTTCCCCTTTGTTTTGCACAGCGGGTTAGTTTGGTTTCCCCCGAACTTGCCCATTCCGTTAGCACTCATTCCGGCGTTTGCCGGTGTTGTTTCGCATTCCTACCCCCTGGAAGAGGGCGGCCCCGTATTGAGCAGGGTTGCAAAGCAGTTGTCGGGGTGCCAGAGCAGGATCTGGCGCGTGTGACAGAGCTGTCCCCAAAAGTGGAGATTGTGGGCCAAGTCAGGAATCGAGTGCAAGCGGGAAGTAGTCAAACGGAATGAAGAGAAATTGAAGTAGAACGAGAATTTTTTTGAGGAGAAGGCACGATGCAGGAGCCACGCGCGATCAATGAGACGATGACCGGAACACCGGCTAATAGCAATTGGACCCCCACCCCAGCTAATAATTGGAATGCAACCGCAGGTAGCGAAGCGCGTGCAGGAGGTTTGAGTTTTACGCGGCGCTTTTCGAAGGCCGGCGTGAGCCCTTACGACGAGGTTCAGTGGGAGAAGCGTACGGCATTGATTACAGATGCCGGTGGCAAGACGATCTTTGAGCAGAAGGACGTCGATGTGCCGATTGACTGGTCGATGACGGCGACGAACATTGTTGCTTCGAAGTACCTTCACGGACAGATTGGAACGCCGGAGCGCGAGAGCGGCGTGCGAGCGCTGGTGAGCCGCGTGGCGGAGACGGTGCGCAATTGGGGTATTGCGGGCGGATACTTTGCGAGCGCAGAAGATGCCGAGATCTTCCACGACGAGCTGGCATCGATGCTGGTGACTCAGAAGGTGGCGTTCAACTCGCCGGTGTGGTTCAACGTGGGTTGTGACCGGTTGGAGCCCAATTCCGATGCGCAGAACTGGCATTGGGATCCGCACAGTTGCGCGGTGCGGTTCTCGACGCCGGGATCCCGGAATCCGCAGTGCTCGGCTTGCTTCATTAATGCGGTCGACGATTCGCTGGATTCAATTTTGACGCTGGCGAAGACCGAGGGCATGCTCTTCAAATGGGGATCGGGCACGGGCACGAACCTGTCGTCGATTCGCGGATCGATGGAGACGCTTTCCGGCGGTGGAACGGCTTCAGGGCCGCTGAGCTTCATGCGCGGGTTTGATGCGTTTGCCGGCGTAATCAAGTCGGGCGGCAAGACGCGTCGCGCGGCGAAGATGGTGATTCTCAATGTGGAGCACCCGGACATCGTCGACTTTATTGAGTGCAAGGCGAAGGAAGAGAAGAAGGCCTTTGAGCTGATCAAGGCTGGGTACGACGGTTCAGGTCCGGATTCAGAAGCGTACTCGTCGATCTTCTTCCAGAATGCGAACAACTCGGTGCGCGTGAGCGACGAGTTTATGCATGCCTGCGAGCGCGATGGCGAATTCACGACGCGGACGGTCAAGGGTCAGCATCCGGTGAAGACGTATCGCGCGAAGGACATTCTCAACAAGATTGCCGAAGCGACTTGGCTTTGCGGCGACCCGGGAATGCAGTACGACACGACAATCAACCGCTGGCACACGAGCAAGAACACGGGGCGGATCAACGCGTCGAATCCCTGCTCGGAGTACATGTTCCTGGATAATTCGGCTTGCAATCTGGCGAGCTTCAATTTGATGAAATTCACAACGCCATCGGGTGGGTTTGATATTCCGGCCTATCGTCATGGGATCTCGGTGATGATTACGGCGATGGATATTCTGGTGGACAACTCGGGATACCCGACGGAATCGATTGCAAAGAACTCGCATGATTATCGTCCGCTGGGATTGGGTTACGCGAACCTGGGCGCGCTGTTGATGGCCTGCGGATTGCCGTATGACTCGGATGCGGGACGCGACTTTGCGGCTTGCCTGACGGCGATTTTGTGCGGACAGTCTTATCTGCAATCGTCACTGCTGGCGGCGCATTGCCCGTCGATTCCATCGGCGACACCGCTGACCGCGAGCGTAGAGCGTCAGGGTGGTGCTTGCCCGGGATACTACGTGAACCGCGAGCCGTTCCTGGATGTGATCCGCATGCATCGCGCAGAAGTGAACAAGATTGGCAAATCCAAAACATCGAACGAGCCGTTTGTTGTTCAGGGTCTGGATGCGCTGATAGAAGCCAGCAGAGAGTGCTGGGATATGGCGCTGACGCAGGGCGAGCGTTATGGATACAGAAACTCGCAGACAACGGTGCTGGCTCCTACCGGGACAATTGGCTTCATGATGGATTGCGACACCACAGGAATCGAACCGGATCTGGCGCTGGTGAAGTACAAGAAGCTGGTTGGCGGCGGCATGATCAAGATTGTGAACAACACGGTTCCCGAGGCGCTGTGCAAGCTTGGCTACGACAATGAACAGGTGAACGCGATTGTGAGCTACATTGACGCGACGGGCACAATTGACGGCGCGCCGGGAATCAAGCCGGAGCATCTGTCCGTTTTTGATTGCAGCTTCCGTCCGGCAAAGGGCACGCGCTCGATTCAGTACATGGGCCACATCCGCATGATGGGTGCGACGCAGCCGTTTATCTCTGGCGCAATCTCCAAGACGGTGAACCTGCCGAATGAAGCAGGCGTTGAAGAGATTGCCGAGGCTTACATCGAGAGCTGGAAGCAGGGCTTGAAGGCTGTGGCGATTTATCGCGATGGCTCGAAGGGTGTGCAGCCGCTGAACACGAGTATGGATGCGAAGTCGGGCAAGCATGAAATCTCGGCGCTGGATGCAGCGGGTGAGCGTGTATTGGCAGACCTGGCAGCGGGCAAAGCCGCAAACGATGCGGATATGCGCGCGGTCGAAAGCGGGATTGGCGATCGCGTGGAGGTAAGCGCGAAGACGATTGCAGCTGCGGCAAAGGTTTACGAACAGGCGCTGGCAGAGATCGCGAAGGCTGCGGCGCTTCCGACACTGGCGCGGAATTTCGATGAGGTCAGCGCGGCTGCGGCAAAGAGCGAAAATCTGAATGCGCCTCCTCCGGCTGTGCGTCACAGATTGCCGGAAGAGCGGGCATCGATTACGCACAAGTTTGCCATCAGCGGCCACGAGGGTTACATCACGGTTGGTTTGTATCCGACAGGACAGCCGGGAGAGATCTTCATTCGCATGGCGAAGGAAGGTTCGACGGTTTCAGGTTTGATGGATGCCTTTGCGACCTCCATCTCACTGGCTCTGCAACATGGAGTACCGCTGAAGGTGCTCTGCGAGAAGTTTGCTCACACGCGCTTTGAGCCATCGGGCTGGACGGGCAATGAGCAGATTGGCTACGCAAAGAGCCTGATGGATTACATTTTCCGCTGGATGCAGTTGCGCTTCCTCTCGGGGACACAGCTGACACTGTTTGCGGGTATGTTCCCGACGGTGCCGCAGTTGGAGAGTGCGCCGCCAAGCCTGATAGAACCGGAGATGGAGAATGGAGAGCAGAGCCATTTGGCAAAGCTGGCCGAGGAAGTGGCGCGGAAACTGAGCCAGGTGAACGCGGATGCGGAGTCGGAGATTGAGAGCCGCTCGCATGAGCTGCCTACGTTGAAGGCTGCAGCAACGGAGATGCCGCCACTTGCGGATCGCGGTGTCTATCATCATCCATCGGATGCGATGCGGGATATGTACGCAGGGATGGGCGATGCGCCGAGCTGCCATGTATGCGGAGCGATCATGGTGAGAAATGGCAGTTGCTACCGTTGCATGAGTTGCGGGTCGACGAGCGGTTGCAGCTAAAGCTGGAGCGGTTACCACTAAACGAAGTTAGATAATCTGGGTGGAATGAAGCGGCGAAGAGCAATCTTCGCCGCTTTTGTTCTATTTTGAACTGTGGAAAATCAGACTTCAGTGATTTGCAGGATGTGATGGAGTAATTATGGGTGTTGTTTCGGGCTCGGTGACGGCACGCAGAGGGCCAGTGATGAATATCACAGAGGCAAAACACATGGAATCGGTAGGATTGCAGCCATGCACTGAAGCTTTCGAAAGGGAGCAGGTGTGAGTGTTGCTCAGGTGGATCTGAATCACTTTTGGGACCACTGAAGAAGCGCAAGTCAGGTTGTATGGAATGAAGCGGGTCTGAATGAAAAGGCAGAGAACAATCCTGATGGTTGAGCCCCGCTGGTTGAAAAGTGGATTGCGCGGAGTTGGGGTCTTCATCGTTGGAGTGGTTTTTGCAGCCGGTTGTTTGTTGCAAGTCGCCAGGGCGCAATCGACTGATGCAGATGGCGGGGCCGGCCCTGAAAATTGTTTGCGCTGCCACGCGGAGAAGCTCAAGGGATACGAACACTCGGCGCATGGTGAGGCGAAGGTTAGTTGTGTGAAGTGCCACACGGTTCACGCGGCGGGAGTGAAGCCCGGCAGCGAGGGGCAGATGCTGAAGGTGGCAGAGCCGAAGCTTTGTTACGGGTGCCACGGTGAGGTTGAGCCGGAGTTTCAGAAAGCCTTCCACCACAATGTGGATGATGGCAAGATCAAGTGCAGTGATTGCCATGATTTGCACGCAGCGACTGAGAAGAAGAGTTTGAAGAGGGCGGCCAATGAGGCGCAGAGTTGTTTGAAGTGCCACAAGGATTTGGCCGGGCCGTTTGAGTTTGATCATGCGCCGTTGAAGGCTGAGGGTTGCACGATCTGCCACATGGCGCATGGAGGCGAGAATCCAAAGCTGTTGAGACGCAAGACGGTGAATGAGCTTTGCGGTGAATGCCACGCGCCGGCGGTCAACATCAAGGGCAAAGTGATACAGGGGCATATTCTGAATGCCAAGAGCGCGGCTTGTACGAGTTGTCATGTTGATATTCACGGGTCGCACACGAGCGAGGTGTTTTTCAATACGGCGCAGTAAATCCGGGCAGTAAATCCGGCCCATTGTGCCGGACGGAGTAGAGAAGTAAGGGGCTTTGGAACTATAGTGGATGAGTCGAATTAGACAGCCAGAGCACTTTTCCAAGTTCAGTTGGCTGGGTAGTAGAGTTGGGCCAAAAGAAGCGCTGGATCAGGAGTCAGGATTTCAGCGGGGATAGAAGAGTCAGGTTTTTGGGAAGAATGGAGCGGAAAACGGCTTTATTCCCCTTCGTGCGTTGCCGAAGATGCAAGTCCGGCAATGTGAAACAACAAGGCAATAAGAACCGAGCGGAGGGCTCATGAAGAATTCAATGAAGGTTTCAGGACTGCTGACAGCAGCGTTGATGGTAGGAACAGTTTGCTTTGCACAGGCTGGTGCGGATACGTACGGCGCAAAGTGCAAGAGCTGCCACGGTGTAGATGGTACCCCATCACCTGCGATGGCAAAAATGATGGGCATCAAGCCGGCGAGTGATCCGGCGATCAAGGCATTGACGGAAGCACAGATGATTACAGCAGTCGCGAATGGCAAGGGCAAGATGACAGCGTTCAAAGGCAAGCTGACGGATGCCGAGATCAAAGCAGCGGTTGATTACTATCGCACGTTTATTAAGTAACCGGGCCCGCAGGCGGCCAGACAAAGAGGCCTAAGCGTCGAAATCGAGGCCCGCTCAAAAAAGCGGGCCTTTGTTTTAAATATTGGAGGCGGATGTGGCAGCATTTGAAAAATTTCGTGAACACTGGGTAAGGCCTGCGCTTTTTTTCGGCAATAACCCAATCAGTTTGGTGGGCGGTGCACTGACCAGTGGATCAGCAGTGATCATGCTGGGCTACTGGGTTACGGAGATGTTGGGCCGGTCGAGCAGCAATCCGTACCTGGGCATTATTTTCTTCCTGATTCTGCCGCTTATTTTTATTTCTGGCCTGGCGCTGATTCCTGTTGGCATAACTGTGCGCTACCGTTTGCTGCAGAAGCAGGGAACGATTCCGAAGGTATATCCCAAGATTGACTTGAATGACCGGGTATTTCGTCATGGAATCGATGTTGTGTTGGTTGCGACAGTGGTGAATATTCTCATTGTTGCCATCTCCAGCTACCGTGGCGCGGCTTACATGGACTCGCCGCAGTTTTGTGGCCAGGCCTGCCATGTGATGCATCCGGAGTATGCGGCTTACCAGGTTTCTCCTCACTCGCATGTGGAGTGCACGTCTTGCCATATTGGCAGCGGGGCGCGGTCTTATGTTGAGGCAAAGGTCGACGGCACGAAGCAATTGGTAGAAGTAACCTTTAACACTTATCCGCGACCGATTCCGTCGCCTGTATCGAGTTTGCGTCCTGCGCGAGCCATCTGCGAAAACTGCCATACTCCGGCGAAGTATGTTGGCGAAAAGCTGCTTGTGCGCACATATTTTGCAGATGATGAAATGAATTCGAAGACGCAGTCGATTGTGTTGCTGCACTTGGGCGGCAGAGATTCATTTTCACGACTTACGGGAATTCATGGAGTGCACCTGGGCCACATTGAATACGTGGCAACGGACAGGGAACGGTCGACGATTCCATGGGTTGAGAAGTACAACCCGGATGGCACGATTGATACGTACGCTGATTCAAAGACCAAGAGCATGCCTGCCGGCGAACGACGCACAATGGATTGCATTGATTGCCACAACCGCGCAGCGCACGGCATGCAGCCTGCAGACGAGGCGCTGAACCGCGCCATGGAAGAGAATGCGATCAGCCCGGAACTGCCCTTTGTGCACAAGGAGGGCTTGATCCTGCTGAAT
Organism: Acidobacteriaceae bacterium; assembly: GCA_027364815.1. Classification (GTDB taxonomy): domain Bacteria; phylum Acidobacteriota; class Terriglobia; order Terriglobales; family Acidobacteriaceae; genus CAIMNN01. The sequence goes on from DAHXOQ010000089.1 coordinate 8,517, forward strand.
GGTATTTATACTAGCGAGGCTGATGCGCGGGAGAAGATTCCTGCGGGGTTGGTGGCTTTCTATCAGAAGTCGTACCCTGCAGTGATGCAGCAGAAGGCGGCGCTCGTGAAGGCTGCCGGAGAGGGCCTGGTGCATATTTACTCGCACAACGTTTTCCCGGATATGAAGGTGACGTGGGGAACGCATCCGAACCACATTGGACACAACGGGACGGGGCACAATCCTTACCCAGGCTGCTATCGCTGCCACGATGGGGATCACTCGACTACAGGCGCGACGGTTAAGACGATTCCCAATGATTGCGACACCTGCCACAACCTGCTGGCAGTGGATGAAGCGAATCCGAAGGTGCTGAAGGAACTGGGAATCAAGTAGCCAATTTTAAAAACACATTGCAGAGTGAGCACTGTGAAGTGTTAATTGGCCGCCGGGGATATCTTCCGGCGGTCTTTTTTTCTTAGCTCTCGAATGTTAGTCTTCCCATGTAAACAAAGGAGCCACAGTGGCAGCCAATACAGGTCATCCGTATCATTTCAATTTGGTTAATGCAGCGCGCGCAGTGATGCAGGAGCATGGATTTGAGCCGGATTTTTCGGCTGAAGCGCTCACTGAACTCCAGAGGATAGAGGCTGCGGCGGGGAGTTTGCCGGCGGGCCCGAGTGACAATCTGCAGGATTTGCGCGGTTTGCTGTGGTCGTCGGTTGATAACGATACGTCGAAGGATTTGGACCAGATTGAGGTAGCCGAGCGGCTTCCGGATGGCCGGATTCGCGTGTTGATAGGTGTGGCGGATGTAGACGCGCGGGTGAAGCGGGGCGGAGCGCTTGACAGCCATGCGCAGAGCGAGACGACCTCGGTTTATACGGGCGTGAAAGTCTTTCCGATGCTGCCTGCGGAACTTTCAGAGGGGATTACATCGCTGAACGAAAATGAAGACCGCGTGGCGCTGGTGATTGAGTTTGCCGTCGATGAAGCGGGAACGGCTTCTGACGGGAAGATTTATCGCGCTCTGCTGAAGAACAAGGCGCAGTTGGCATACAACTCGGTGGGCGCATGGTTGGAGGGAACCGCAGCGGCTCCGGCAAAAGTGGCGGCGAATGCGGATTTGGCTGCGCAACTCAAACTTCAGGATGAAGCGGCGCAACGAATGTTGGGTTCTCGATTCCAGCATGGGGCGCTGGATTTGGAGACGATTGAGACGCGTCCCGTGATGCTGGCAGACCAGGCTGTGGCAATTGAGCGGCAACCGAAGAATCGCGCGACGTCGCTGATTGAAGAGTTCATGGTGGCGGCAAATGGCGTGATGGCGAAGACGCTGGAAGATGCGGGCGTGGCCTCGATTCGCAGGATTGTGCGCACACCCAAACGCTGGGACAGGATTGTGGAGTTGGCGAATGGTATGGGGACGACGCTGCCGACTGAGCCTGATTCAAAGGCGCTCAATGATTTTCTGCAGTTGCAGAAGAAGAA